>JASFHE010000391.1:0-6525 GCA_050123415.1 Desulfobacteraceae bacterium
GGAATTGCCGGATACCTGATATCACGGACAGGTTACAGCAGTATGTTTATCTTTATGTCTCTTGCAAACGCGGCTTCAATACTCATTTATATTTTCTGGGCGAGAAACCATTCCTCTGCTTTCAGGAACATGAATGGAAGAGCGTAGACAGGTTTGTGGGCAGGGGGTCAAGTCTGCCCTTGACTCTTGACAGCTTCAATAATCATAAATTTAATACAACTGGATTCCACGGTTTCCTAAAATAGCCTCTCCCTGCTAAATTAGATTTGAATATTTCAAATCTTACCTACAGACATTTGACAATGTAAAAATGACGACAAAAAGACAATCAGCAAATTTTATATGATGATGCACCAGGGCGCTTTAAAGCAGTTTTTATTATATCCGAAAAGATAAGACTATTCATAAAACTTATTTAAAAATAATTCAAGATTATTAAAACAGACTGCCGCCTTCGCTGAAGCTTCGTCGTGCCAGGGAAGCGTTTTAGTCTGAAGGCTGTTAGGGGTAATTATTTAAAATTCAAGATTTAAGGTTCAAAATTACCGGCGGTTCTTTTTGACTTTATACTTTGCTTTTGGCACTTCTATCTGAAATCCGATTCTGTGTTTGGGTTTTTCTTCTTCAATCATAAAAGCTCGAATCGCATCGAAGACTAACTTGAATTGCTCATCGTGATTTATTAGTTGTTTTTCTAGACTGGCAATTTTTTTTGCCAATTCTGTATGGGATTCCGACATCTTTCTAAGATGAACAAATGCTCTCATAATTGCGATATTAACATGAATAGCTCTATCGCTGTTTAAAACCGATGATAGCATAGCAACACCTTGTTCAGTAAAGGCTCGAACTCTTTTTGAATATTTGAATATTTTAAATCATATTCAAAAAAATGAGTACCTGTTCCTCTCAGTCCCGGTAAAAACACGGAACTTTAGATTTTATTTAGCTCATATGTAAACATAGTCGGCATTTTAACAGCAAATATGCCGTCAAGATAATCTTTATTAGCGTTTTGGGTTAGCATAAACAATTTTGTTTTGTAGCCACACATTTATTCCATGTCTTGCCTGTCCCGGCATAGCCTTGGCGAAGACGGAAGCTTGATCGCTTTTGCGAAGGTGGAATCGAAAAACCAGTAGAAAACCGATCCGCCCCCCCGGTTAAACAGGCTTTGCGTTTCACGGGATAAACACAGGTCGGCCCCTTTGAAGCACTCTCACCTTATCCTTTCAATAAAACATTTCAGGTCGCCAGGATTAAAAATCAGGTCTTGCGGAGCAGACTTTTTAATTAGATCGATATAATTTATCTAGATATTACTAACATTAAAAGGTGTATGAGATGAACACAATTAAAAAGGTTTTCAATTCGGATCATGCAAATAAGTATGATCAAAAAACAAAAGATTTAAAATATCTGGATCCGCAGATCATATTCGGTTTGACATGCAGGTATATTAATCCCGGTGAAACCATACTTGATATCGGAATAGGAACAGGGCTTTCTTCCGAACTGTTTTTCAGGGCCGGATTAAAAGTCTACGGTCTGGACTTTTCACCTGAAATGCTGGCCTGCTGTGCTGCAAAAAACATGACCGCAGACCTAAAGGAGCATGACTTACATAACACGCCCTACCCCTTTGACACAGATTCAATCAATCACGCGGTCTGTGCCGGTGTTACCCACATGTTTGAAGATATAAACCCCATACTGGGCGAGGTATCGAGAATTATCCGGCCAAACGGCTTTTTCTCCTTTGTTGTACCGCACTGCAGGAATGGCGAAAACAGGGTAAAACATCTTTCTCCTCCCAATGCACAATCTGAAAAAATTCCCATATACAGTTACTCCGGGTCGACTATTCAGGCATTGCTCAAAGAACATGTTTTTTATCCCGTCCATGAACTGCTGTTTGAATCATCATCAGTGGCTCATCAACACGCACAATACAAGGCATATGTTATTCAAAACAAAAAAGATGGAGGTAATTCTTTATGAAATTTTCAAATTTAAAAAGCCTGCGGGCCTTAACTGTTTTTATTTTATCATTTCTGCTAACCATGTTTTTTATCTCTCCGTTACAGGCGGCAGATAAGCAAGACAGTGAACAGAAAGCATATACACTTGAACCCATTACCGTAACAGCTCAAAAACGACTGGAGAATGTACAGGATGTCCCGGACAGCATAACCGTCCTGGATGATATTGCGATAGAGGATGCCGGAATAACCGATATGGTAAGCCTCGCGGACAATGTACCCAACCTGGAGTTCTACAACTTCGGCAGCCGCTGGCATTCGCAGATGTTTATGCGCGGAATCAAAAGCCTGTGTAACGCCGAACCCAGTACCGGTTTGTATGTGGACGGGATCAACTATTCAAAGTCTCATATGTTTGCCTTCCCTCTCTTTGACGTTGAGCGCATCGAGGTGTTGCGCGGCCCGCAGGGCACCCTGTACGGCAGAAATACCATGGCAGGCGTTATCAATATTCATACGAAAAAGCCGGGTAATGAAACCGCTTCCGCGATGAGCGTGACACTGGATGACTATAATGAGAGAAAGTTCGAAGCGCACCTGCGTACACCTGTTATAGAAAACAAGCTCTTTTTCGGCATCACAGGCATGGTAACCGAACGGGACGGGTACATGGAAAACGATGTGTCAGGAGTCGGTGAAGACGGAAGGTATGAGGACGGAATCGCAGGCAGGATGAAGCTTCGTTTCCTGCCCGCGCCTGACCTGGATATCACCCTGAGCCTTGACGCGCAGAAGAACGATGACGGTGCATTTCCATTTCGCAGGACATCCCGCCATTCCTTTGTTAAAAACGGAATGTTTGAAGAGGACCCACCATACCATTACAGTCATGATTTTGCGGGATACTCGGAAAACGAATTTTGGGGCGCTGCCCTTAATGGGGCCTATGACATGGATATAGGGCGCCTGACATTCATTACCGGATATCGCAATTTTAATGATGAAGATATGGTCGATTCCGACTTCAGCCCTCTGGACATGGCCCGCATGAAAAAGGAATTAAAAGAAGACTCATTTTCTCAGGAAATACGCCTGTCTTCGGCAGAGAAACAATATTCCTTTGATTGGCTGATTGGCTTGTACTATTTTAATATCAATGCCGATGATAATATAACCAATTACTTTCGTCCGGCCATGGCAGGAAGTCCAGCCAACCCTTTTTCACCCGATACGGGCGCACGGTTGACGAAAACCTCCGGGACCAATGAGGGCGCAGCCCTGTTTGGACAGGTAACCTGGCCCATCGTTCAGGCCCTGGATCTGACCCTGGGAATGCGCTATGAGTACGAATCCGCTGAAATGGCTGCGGCTGTCCGCGACATGCCTGACAACGGAATTGAAACAACCATTGGTCAATTTGTCTCTGATAATGATTTTAATGCGTTCCTTCCGAAAATAAGCATAGCCTGGCATTTTCACCCGGATCGAATGCTCTATGCCACAGTCGCAAGGGCACACCGCAGCGGCGCATTCAACGGTCCCGCAGTAGGTGGAAAGCCCTATGATGAAGAGTATAGCTGGGCCTATGAAATCGGCAGTAAATCAGGCTTTCTCAACAACCGCCTGACCCTGAATATTACCGGGTTCTATACTGATATAGAAGATGAACAGATCACGCGCTTTAACACCTATAACCAGTCCTACCTTGAAAACGCAGGCGCATCTCACAGGCTTGGTGTCGAGACGGAGATAAACTATGCCCTGCGCAGGGGGCTGGATCTAAAGGCTTCACTCTCATTGATAGAGGCGGAATATGATGAGTATACGGATCCGGTCACAGGTGCTGACTATGAGAATAAAAAGATATTTAATGTGCCGGACTGCACATACAGCATTGCACTTCAATACCGCCGCCCCCTATGGCGTGATTACAGCCTGTTCGGAAACATAAAATATTCGGGAGTGGGCGACAGGTATTTTGACGATGCCAATACGGTCGAGGAAACGTCCTATGAACTGTGCAGTATAAAGATAGGCCTTGAAGGCCGTCATATGGATTACTATGTATGGGTAAACAACCTTTTTGACCAGCAATACAGGATTTTTGAAAATACGGTCCGGGGTATTACCGAGGACGGAGAGCCAAGGGTTTTCGGCGGTTCTGTTACCTATCGTTTTTAGGGATAGAGGAGAAAATAAAATGGAAAGCAGTAAAAACACATTAAGAAAAATAACATCATTAACCCTGTTTCTTTCGGGCATAGTGCTTTTTATAAACAGCCTGGTGATCTGCCTGGGACCGCCAACCCATGTTGCCCACTTTTCCGGCTGGCTTACAATGGGACTAACCAAATGCCAATGGAATGCCATGCATTTAATGAGCGGCATATTATTTATCATTGCAATGATATTCCATGTATATTTCAACTGGAAGCCGATGGTTTCGTACATGAAAAACAAAAAAAACAAAACGCTTTTTTCAACCCGTGCATTCATTATTTCATTTCTTTTAACTGCCTATGTATGTACGGGAGCAGTTCTTGAGCTGCCTCCCATGGGGCAATTTATTAACTGGCTCAGGTCCGTAAAAAGCGCCCATGTAAGAAATTACGGAACACCGCCATATGGAGGAGCGGAAAAAGCCCCGCTTAAATTTATAGCCGGATACATGGGCTGGGAGCCGGCCAAGTGTATTGAGGCACTCAGAAAAAAAGGCTTTATTGTGCAGTCCCCTGACCAGTCCATACGCTCCATAGGAGAAAGTAATAACCTGTCAACGGGTGCTGTGCTTGACAATATGAGATACTGATATGAGAATAGATAGATTTTCCGAGTAAACTCGGCGTTAAATTCAAACTTAATTTTTTTTATTTTATGCCTGTTTCTCAAAAATCATATGAACATTTCGTTCTTTTATCAGTTTAAAAGGCAACTCTTTTTAAATATAACAGTACACATGAAGTTAAATGCGATTCATGGCATAGGTTTTTGTTGATTCATCTTTTCCTCTCCTGTTTTTTATTGATCCAATTATTACCAGGCATTGCCCAATGCAGGAAGGTTTTCTGATAAAAACCTTGACAGAACAATTGTAATTAATTAGAGTCATCTAATTAACTTAGATACATCAAAACTAAAAGGGGTGTTTTACGGTTTCCTGGTTTTTAAGTAGTCCGGAAAAAGTGAGAACGCAACCTGGAATTAATATCTGAATTGCGTTTTTAATTTTTTGAGGACTAATGGATAAAAAGCAGAATAATATTCTAACTGTTTTCAGCGAATACTATGGCGGTATTTACAACATCTTCCTGAATAAACTTAATTGTCATGAAGACGCTGCGGACGGATGTCAGGAGACATTTATAAGGCTGATTCGTTACAACGACACAATTGAAGTAAAATCTCCCCGCGCATTTCTTTTCAGGATAGCAAAAAATCTTGCAACAGATATGCTCCGTCGTCGTACTGTAAAATCCGGATACATGGAATCGTTACAACAGGAAGAAGAAGCCCCTGAACAGGATGATGTGTTTAATACAGGGATGCAGCGGCAATTGATAAAACAGGCCATATCAGACCTTCCTGTCCGATGCAGGGAAGTCTTTATCCTGCACCATTTTAAAAATCTCACCTATGAGGAGACCGCAAAACGCCTTAAAATCTCCCCCAATACTGTTAAAAATCATTATGCAAAGGCATTGATAAGGCTTCGCAAGGCCCTTGCCGAATTACGAACACCCTGATTTAATATCTGCGGATTGGTAAAAGAGATCATTTTTTTATATCTCGCTTATTTCTGCATATCCAGGTCCTTTTCTCTGAAATTAAAAAAATAAAATTTCCAGTAGTCCGTTCCTGTTTCCCAAACGTCTTTTTTTAATAAAGAGCATAAATTCATTATTGTGAAACGCTCCGGTTTGTTCAGGGAAGAGATGATATCTCATAATTCAAGGCGGTGAATGCAATGGAAGACAAATCAGATAAACTAATAAAGGACAGGATACAGGAGCAGGCTGCCAGTTGGTTTGCCGAAACCCGGGACAAAAACTTTTCGCAGAAGGACCAGGAAGACCTGCAAAACTGGCTTGCCGAAAATCCTGAACATCAGGCCGCATTCGAGGAGATAAGCCGGACTTCCCAATTGGTTACCGGACTTTTCCCGGATGGCTCATCCGCGCTGGAAGATATCCTGAGCCAGTTTACTTTGACAGAACCAACTCAATCTCCGGAAAACGCGCACAAGGCTTCGGGGCAGGCAGGCCGGAATGTTCTCTTTCCCGGATGGCTTTTAACATGGAAGTCAGCAGTGTCTGCGGCTGTTATGGTCATGCTGTTTTTAATCGGGCCTGTTTCCGTTCAAAAATGGTTTCAGCATTTCGAAACCTCTATTGAATCCTTTCAAACAGCCATCGGCGAAAAGAGAGAACTGGTTTTAGAGGACGGTTCTCATATAAAGCTGAACACGAAGAGCATGATAACAGTAAAATTCAGTCACAATCAGCGATTGGTACAACTCTATCGTGGCGAGGCTTTTTTTGACGTG
>JASFHE010000392.1:0-6513 GCA_050123415.1 Desulfobacteraceae bacterium
TTCTCTATGGCATAAAGCTTGCCTATGTATTCAATTGCCTCTTCCGAAACGCCTGTCCTGCTCTTCACAGATTTACGCTGTCCGGATGCCTTTATGACATCCACAAATTTACGGCGAGCATGTGCCCAGCATCCCACATGGTGCATATCAGGATTCTTGTCTATAAAGTCATAACCACCATACCTGACTTTACATTTATATACTTAGGGCTACCAATAACTGAGAATAACTTTTCTTTTATTTCAGGAAAAATTCCCAAGTCCAACAAAGCCATTTCTGCCAATGATAAAAAGTCATTTATGTCTATATGGTAAGAGTCTATCCCTACACTCTCAGGAGTTAGAGTAATTGATGCAGTCGGAAATTTAGAACCATTAAATGGCAATTTCACGTTGGCAGTGTAAAAAGCTTCGTCTCTATGACCTTTGTCCCAACCTAACCTCGTGAGTATTTCATCAACCCTGTTAACCATAGGCAGTGCGACAATATAAGTATTCTGTTCCTCAATATTTCTATCTATTTTATTCGCAAAATAATAAGGCTCTGGGTCGATATTATATTCATTAATAGAAATATTCTCTTCCCATGCAAAATCCTTTCCTGTATTAAGTCTTGTAACCACTGCCCAAGAACCAGTGCCAGGAACTGTAGTCCAGAACCTTAAAAAAACACGTTTATTCCTGAATGATGACTTTATTTTTTCCCAAAAAACAGCAATATCATCCTCTGTCATTTTCTTGGCAACTTTTACTGATGTTTCCAGTTCAATTACTACTTGCGGTGTACCTGTATGTATTGTGTTCTTGATATCAGTCACTTCAACGGGAAAAGATGCTACCCAGAGAGTATCACCAACAGCTATTCGAACTGGTTCAGGCTTAGGAGGTTTGGTTTTTACTTTTTTAGTTGATTCTGTATTCTGTTTGTTGTTTGTGCTGGTATCGGGTAACAGAACAGATAAAATAATTACCAGCATTAAGAATGTTGTGAATCCCAGAATTGTTGCAATTTTTTTCGGCTTTATTTTTTTATTAGGAACATTATCAGAATATTCAGAAATTATTCTAAATGGTGAAAGTCCATCATTTTTTGCTTTTAATGCTGCTTGATTCTTGTTTTCAGCCTCAATATCAACAGCCAACTCCTTCCCATGTTTATCTAAAGCAGTTACTCTATATTTCATCGCAAAATCCTTATTTTCTTTCACATAACCATTTAGTTGAGCAGTATTTTACATTAAAGATTGTATGTGGAGTGAAGCAAAGAAAAAGGCTATTACTGGTACAATAAATTAAATCAAACTCAAAAGATAATTAAAGGCTTGTCTTCATTCCACATACAATCGGGTTGGACGATGCCGCTGGGTTCGATCTATGGGGATTTAATCAAGCGGCTCATTGGTTTTGCACTATAATATAAATGTTTTCTTTTAGCAAAATCTATAATACTGCATTGAACAAGCATTATTTTCCCCCGGTAAGACCCAGTCAGATTACTGCAAAAATCTCTATTTCCCCGAAACAAGGCACATCACAGCGTAACATTGTGTAAAGTGGACGCTCTGGGACACTGTTAGGTTATTAGGTTAAATAGTGTAGACCTTATAACCTAACAGCGCCCCGGTTTCCACCAATTGAATTATAAAACATCGTTATATATATCTTTAAAAATTGAATGTTATATAGAAAGATTGTCCTCATGTTGTTGTTTATATTACTTCCCTTATGTTGCGAGTTGCCTTATCAAAAAAATACACTATCAAAATATCGGTGTCAGGTCTGGACAATTGACAGCCATTGTTGTCGTTACTGTCCAATGTCCAGATCTGACACCGCTTGCTTTGACACCGCTTGTTTATGTAAATAGCTATAGGTCAAAGTGTAGATCGTGCATCACCAAATTCATTTCACACTCCGGGCGACTGTCTATTTTATGGGTGAATCCGCAATCTCATGCGTAAAAAAACCTTTTTGGAAAACCGGATTCAGTAAGAAGCGGGGGCAGAGGATCGGATATTTCAGACAAGATAATGCACCTGTCCCATAAATTTATGGGACAGGTGAAAAATATCTTTAAAAGCCTGCCTAACCCTTTGAAATGGAGGTAATCATATGAAAACGATCTGCCGATTTTGATGGACACTTCAGCGGATATCAAAATCGCAGCGATAGAACATAATCTCAAGAGATCGTAGGTGTAAACGCCTCCTGCTGAGTGGCGCTGGAACCTCTCTTCAGTGGGCGCGGCTTTTTGCGCTCCGCTGTAAAAGCTTTGTTCGGCTATCTGTTCGGATGAACTTACTTATTGCCTTACGCCACTGCCAGTTTCTTTTCGTTTTGAACGGTGATAATAGGGTCCGGATTTATTAGAGGAACCGGAAGACCTTCTTGCTTGAGCAGTTCCACATGTTCCTTCATCCCCCATTTGGCTTTGAACAAACAGTCTTCCACCGAATGGCCTATGCCTGTAAATCCCTCCAGATCCGGGGAATAAAATCCGAAATAATCGGGTTCCTCAGTCGCTTCGATAATTAATGAATATGGGAGTTCAATCATTTCTTATTCTCCTTATTCCTTTATTCCAGATGCTTTAAGGATTGAGTGACAAGTACCTTTGGGCACTTCTTTCGATCCATGATAATCAATTCGAATCAATTTGTCATTACCTGGCTTTCTATAATACCGTATTGAGCCCTTTTCTTTAACAATTCTGTAACCATCTCGTTCAAGAAGTCTGACGAGTTCACTGAATTTCACTTTAGCTCCTCTTTGGCCGATTGATGATTATCAAGTAAATTTGCCTTGCGCTAATATCAGTCTGTTTTAAAAAGGAAATGTTAGAAATTTACCATATAAACGGGTATAGGTCAAAGTGTAGATCGTGCATCACCAAATTCATTTCACACTCCGGGCGACTGTCTATTTTATGGGCGAATCCGCAATCTTATGCGTAAAAAACCTTTTTGGAAAACCGGATTCAATAAAAATCGGGGACAAATGATCGGATATTTCGGGCAAGATAATGCACCCGTCCCATAAATACATTCCCATACACGAATCCTATTATTTCCGGTCAATATAAAAAATTGCCTTGATTTTTTTCATTTTTGTTGTATGTTTGATGTAAGGCAATTGTCAATACAAAATAATTATTAGGAGTAAGTTATGGGAAAAACAGCAACTATTCAAACCCGTGTCGATCCGACTGTAAAACGCAACGCACAGATTATATTAAATAAATTAAATATTTCAATGTCAGAGGCTATTTCAATGTACCTTTCACAGATAACTCTTCATAGAGGTATTCCTTTTGAAATTAAAATTCCTAATGAAATTACAGCTAAAACACTTACAGATTCTGAAAGCGGAAAAAATCTTCATAAAGCAGATTCTGTTGACGATTTGTTCAAGGAACTGGATAGTTGAATATACATTACACAACTCAATTCAAAAAAGACTACAAAAGAGTCAAGAAGCAGAACAAAGATCTTTCAAAGTTGAGAATCGTCATTGAAAAACTATCTACGGGGCAATCTTTAGATCCAAGCTATCATGACCATCCATTATCAGGTAACTGGAAAAATCACCGGGATTGTCACATTGAACCTGACTGGCTTCTAATCTACCGAATAACATCAGAAGATTTATTTCTCGAAAGAACAGGAACACATTCCGATCTATTCAAAAAGTAGTAAACCTTAATGCGAATGATAACCAATTCTTATATACTGTTGAAAATTTTCAATATAAATGGCTGTGAATCAATGTGTAGATCATTCATCACTAATTCGTTTCACACTCTTCACAAATATCCCTCTTTATGGGTGAATCCTCGATCTCATGTGTAAAAAACCTTTTTGGAAAACCGGATTCAGTAATGTATGCAAATCCCTGCCCAGTGTAGTTTGAGTTATTAGACACCTATTTTCCCGGAGCATTCATGCTTCCCAAACGTTCCTTTTCCACCGCCGCTTTTCCTTTCAGTTTCAGTTTTCTATAATCCCTGTAGGAAATCTTTTCATTCGGTCGCCCCCAACCTAACTCCTTCAGGGCTTCAATGACTTTCATAATCTTGGGACCTAGTTCCTGAGGACCTAATCCCTGAAGATGCGGAGGGATTACCTTACGGTCCTGGGGCGCTAATGCCAGCAGTTCACAAATGGTCTCGCAGGCATATCGGGCGGCCCTTACCGGTGGGGTCTGGTCACGACCGTTCTCGAAATCAGGGTGCATCATGCCGCATTTCTCTTTCTCATACATGGCAAATGTCAGTTCCAGTATCCTGGCATCTGGGTCGGTGAGGTCAAGGGCACGCTGAACCCTGTTGTAGCGTACCCTGAGACAGTCGATCGCACCGTAGTCTTCTTCAAATCTATCAATGACGGATTCCACAGCCGGGATAGATGAAGCGTAATTAAGGTTCCCATTCTCCATCAGCTCCGCCGAAGATACACCGACGACAGAACTTATAATAAATGTAGAGGCTGTTACTGCGCCGCATGTACCGACTCCGGTCATGGCAACTCCGCCGTGCAGCCCGACCATTCCCTGGGTTATGATTTCCTGGGTATCCGGAGAAAATAACTCGATTTCTTCCGATTTAAAGGCCTCACAAATGGCAGCAAACGTCGACGGGCAGCACGCCAATAGTTTAACTCCGATTTCATCCGCCAGATGACCTGCCTTGTCGATAATTCTGTCTCGCTTTTCTTGTGAAATCTCAATTTTCCCGATCATGGTACATTCCCTCCTGTTGTTTTAAATTAACCGGCGCCCTCCTGAGATGTAAATATCGGTATGGAACCGTCAGCCATCAGCCGTCAGCGACCTGTCCCGCAATAGCCTTGTGCGAAGGCGGCTCAGCTTTATCCTTTATGGATCGAAAGCCCGGCGGCCTGGCGGCCTGGCGCGTCAAATAAACATGTTAGCCGCTTAACTCTTTTCATCTTTCATAGCAATGAACGCCCCTGAATAAATGTTTCACTCATTAAAGGGTTAGTCAAGATAAAAACCTCTCTGTTAAAGGAACTCATCATTGCGTTTCTACAAAGGTTTAACCCTGCTACTGTTTACGCCTGTGATTCTTCCGAAATAATGATCGACTGAATCCGGGATAATGTCTCTTCCGTGTATCCGCGTATTATCCCTGTAAAAAATGTAGAAAGTCATTTAACGCTTGAAGACAGGATTGCCGACCTGGTGTATATGATAGCCCTTCATCATGAACTGGAAAATCCCTTATTGATGCTGGAAGAATCCTACATGTTATTAAAACCGGGAGGAAAACTATTTGTTGTCGACTGGAAGAAAATCGATATGCCGGAGGGGCCTCCTGCAGAGATCAGATATGTGCCGGATAAAGTCAGAGATCAAATCATAGAAGCCGGTTTCATTAATGTTGAAATCTATGATGATCTGCCAAAACATTTTCTGGTTATCGGCAAAAAGGACTATCTGTGAATATGAAAGAGAGAAACCTTCCATATCAAGGTATGAGAGATATTTAATTATAAAAAGCGGACCCATATCTTTATAAACTAAAACCTGAGATGTATTATCTTCATCATTTTCCTGAATCCCGGGAATAATGCAAGGAACCTGAAAACCGGGGACTGTTTGTTTTTGTGCCTGTCAAAAAAGTAGTATTCCGTAATAAAGTTTGCACCCGTATCCCAGGCGTCTATTTCCTTTCCTGTTTTTATCCCCCATTTAAAAGGCGCATTATATTTTTTTACGTCAGGGTGTCTGTCTGTTCTTTTTGCAATGAAAGGAGACATTGCCTCAAGGATCATTTCCGCTCCGGGGAAATTATCCTCGATGGTTTTTAATAAGGATTTGACTTCAAACTCGGAAAAGTACATCAACAGGCCTTCTGCAATAAAAAGAGTAGGGCTTCCCTTTGGAACCTGCTTTTCCCATGAAAAATCAAGGACGGACCTTGATATAAATTTATGCCTGTCAGTCTCCTTAAAGAAATTTTTCCTGAGATCTATTGCTTCTGAAACATCAAGGTCAAACCATGTCACAGTACCATTATCCAGCCTGTGAAATCTGGTATCCAGTCCGCAGCCAAGATTAACCACTACTGCATCATCATGCTGAGAAAGGAACTGTGTTGTAAGCTCATCCAGGATTTCCGTTCGTATGGCAACACCCATCTGCGATCCTCGGGACACTTCTTTTTTACCTGAAAAGTCGCACTCTATCCGGTCAAATATCTCAACGGATTTCGGGTCGCTGATAATGCCGTCCGTCTTTTTGGTTTCAAGATATCTTGCCCTTAAGGGGATTAACATTGTCTGCGGTACATTTTTAAGCGTCGATTTTATTTTATTATTTTCCATAGATTCACCTTTTCACTGATCCCGACTTTTTAAATATTGATTAATAACCTTACTGAATACAACCTTATAGTAAAACTTTTCGATCAGTTTTTTATAGGGAAAATCCATGGTAGTTACCTTTTCATTATCATAACAGATAATCCGGTTGTTTTCATTGAATGTCCCCCTGT
>JASFHE010000393.1:0-6500 GCA_050123415.1 Desulfobacteraceae bacterium
ATTAATCGGTTTCGGATCTACACTGGTTAATATCTCAAGAGATGAAAGGTTCAGTAAATCTTTTATTAACCTTTCCATACGTATGACCTGCTTGGTTATTCGTAAAAAATTTTCCGATGGTGGAGGCTGGGAGTTACTCGTGATTTCAGAAGAACAAATATCATCTATTGCCAGTCGTATTGTTGTCAAAGGTGTTTTCAGTTCATGTGAAGTGTCAAAAAGGAAATCTCTCTGCCTCACAAAGGAAAACTGAAGCCTGTCCAGCATTGTGTTGATGGTCCGTGCAAGCTCGTTAAATTCATCCTTGTCCTTCTTAACAGGAATCCTCTGGTCGAGATTTTTTTCACTGATATTAAGGGCCAGATCTTTCATTGCACCAATGGGCTTTAATATCCTACCCGCCACAAAATAACTGATAACAACCAGAACAAGTGTGGAAAGAATCAGCCCTGCGATAATTCCTATGAGTAGCTCTCGTATCTCTTCTTTTAGCTTCACCATAGGAAGAGCTACCTGTACATTCAATTTTATTCCGTCTGTCATGAGTTCGAAGGTCTGGGTCCTGAATGCAGCTTTTTCACTGCTTCCCTGCCCATAATATATTTTATCATCATGAATAACAGCGTCTGCAATTGTAGCTGAACCGGGTTTCACTGCTGGAATACTAATCTGGTCTGCAATCTTCGACTTCCAGAGAACTCTTTCTGAATTTAATTCATAGATTTTTAACCAGGTGGGGAAGGTGTCAAGAATGTGAGGATTTAATATATTCAGCTGTGATTTTATTTGATTCTCCTCGATAAGGCTTACAGCACGATTTGCTTCTTCAGCCAATTCAAAATCAAGAACATAAAATGGCTGTTCAATCAATTCATAAAAGATTACTACTGAAAAAAGCAGGCTGGCTATGAAGCCGGCCGCAGTAACTAATAAGGTAATCCTGTATTTGACAGACATTATTAAAAATCCTCAATAATGTACCCGACACCTCGAATGGTGCGGATAATATTTCCCCTGCCGGTATCTCCTATTTTCTGGCGTAGATTTTTTAAATGAACATCCATAAAATTTGACATGCTGAAGGGATCATAATCATCACCCCATACGTGTTCGGCCAGGTTAAAACGTGACACAGCCCTGTTCTTGTTATAAAGGAGAAACTCAAGTATGGAAAATTCCCGGGGAGTAAGTTCAACAGGTTTTCCTCCCTTTGTAACTTCTCGTTTTACAGTATCAAGCTGGAGGTCCCCGATTTTTATTACAGGATCAACATGGTTCCCTGACCTTCTTAACAGGGCACGGACTCGTGCCAGAAGTTCATCCAGAGAAAAAGGTTTGGGCATATAATCATCGGCTCCCAGGTCAAGTCCTTTAATTCTGTCTTCTATATTGCCTCTGGCAGTAAGCATGAGAACAGGTGTATCGATTCTGGCCTTGCGGATGTGCTCTAAAACCGCCAATCCGTCAATTTCAGGCATCATGATGTCCAGTATTATTAAATCAAATGATGTCTCAAATATTTTATCCAGCGCGTTCTCTCCATCAGAGGCTGTCTCAACTATATAACGCTCCTTTTGTAAACTCTGCTGTAACTGCTGCAGCAAAGAAAACTCATCATCGACAATAAGTATTTTCATGGTTGTCTCCAGTAAATATCAGCCGATAAATGTTAAAAAAACAGCGTCTGTTCAATATCTCCATAATCCATACCCTTCAGGTCCACTCTCATCCCTGGAATCGGGATCAGGGAGTTGTCCCTTCCACCTCTTCAGATTCCTCATTCTTCCTATAAGAACTGTCCTTCCCCTGTTTTCTTTAATAAATCCGGCAATCGATTTTATGTCAATCAATCTATGAGATGCGTCCGGATATGCCAGCCCGTAATCAAGTTCCCCTCCCCCATGCAGCAGATAAACGTTGTTGCGGCGAAAGTACCAGCACACTGCAGTAATACTGTTTTCATCCGAAATGACAATTGTATCATCGCTTAAATTTCGATAATTTTCCAGTAAAACTCCCGGCACTTTACTTGCAATACTGGAATCAGGAATTACAAAGTGAATTATGAGAAAAAAGAGAAAGGGTGAAAGACCGACAAACAAAATTTTGTTGGAAATTTTGGAGCTTTTAATCGCCAGAAAACAAAATATCAGGGCTACAATCAGGCTGTTGGCAAACATGATTACTTTCCATGATTGCTTGAAGAGGTGAAATTTATTAAAATCAATTACATGGACATACAGCAGGGCAAGCAGGACCAGACCGAAAAAAACCGCTACTCCTGAAACACCCCATTTGAAAATGTTCCTTCTTTCATTTTTTAATACATTTAAGAGTCCGAAAACCATGAGAATTGCAAAAGGAGGAAAGCATGGGAGTATGTATGTAAGAAGCTTACCATTGGAAGTTGAAAGGAAAAAAAATGGTAGTATAAGCCAGCTAATAGAAAATTTAATCAATCGGGTCTGAGGTAAATCCTCTTTTGTTATCAGTGGCAATAAACCTTTGACTGCTGCCGGGATTATGAATACCCATGGAATAAACGTGCCAAGAGAGGTCAGAATAAAATAGTAGAATGATTTCTGGTGTTGTGAATTTTCTCCCATAAAGCGACGTATATGCTCATTCCAAAAGAAGAAGTTCCAGTAATCAGGTTCTCTCATATGAATCAGAATACTCCATGGCAATGCTACTAAAATAGCTGTTAAAAACGGAATCCAACTCATTCGGATCAGGTCCGAGGCCCTGCGCTCCCATATCAGGTAAGGAGCAACAGCCAGAACCGGTATGGCAAAGGCCAGGAACCCCTTTGTGAGAAATGCAAGCCCGCAGGCAACTCCTGACAGAGCCAGAAAAACCTTCTCTCCGGATGATCCCGGTCGCGCTTCAGAGGCAAAATAGAAAGCCGTGATGGTCACAGTCAAAAAGAATGAAAACAGATTATCCAGCACAGCAATATTGCCAACACCGAATACTTCAAAACATGATAAAAAAATCAGTGAGGCAAATGCGGGTATACAGCTCATATTTTCATCCTGGTCGTGCGATATTCGTCTGACCAATATAAATATTAAGAGGGCGGTAAATCCGGTAGAAATTACAGATGGAAGACGCACTGCAAAATTGTTTTCACCAAAAAAAAGAAGTGAAATAGCATGCACCCAATAGCCAAATACTGGTTTTTCAAAATACCGCAGGCCGTTAAGATGAGGTACTGCCCAGTCGCCGCTTGTTATCATCTCGCGTGGAATTTCTGCATAACGTGTTTCATCGGGAGTGAAAAGATCAAGAGCACCAATAGGTAAAATGTATACTAACAAGTAAAAAGCAAGGAGCAAAAGTATAGAGTGTTTTTTCATTCTATTCATTAATTAAAGACCCTGTTTTTAATAGTGATATTTATAGTAAATCGTTTTGACATGATACCCATCCATCCCGCCCGGTTGCCTCACATGGAATTATTTCTGATGTGTCTATGTGCGCAGTATCTTGAAAAAGCATACCAAGAGGAGCAAACTCAATACCCCGCTGTCTTGCCTTATATAAAAAATCCTCAAACAGCGAAAAGCAGGAGATTCCTTCGACTTCTGCATGTATTGATAATACATTCAGCGCCTCAGGCCGAACCATATTCAGAAGATAGTCATTATATGTTTTTGTGCTGCATTCCCGGCCGATGAGCTCATCGTATGTCGGTAGGGTTGTCGGAACCTGAACATGATATAATTTTCTACCGTTGAGTATCGGACAGAATATGCTGTGACCGCGACAATCGGATTCAAACCTGAAAGGGAACTGGTCGATAACGGAAAGAGCTTCAGGAGTAATTCTCCAGGCAGGAGCAGCAAAACACTCCGGAGGTTTACCCAGGATATCTTTAAGCAGGTTATAACCCTTTCTAATATCTTTATATAACGCAGCTTGATCCATGGACTCTATCTTCTTCTGCCATTTATGATGATCCCAGGCATGAAGACCTGTTTCATGAACTGCATCCGTGGTTTTACGAATCTGGGCTGCGCATTTTTTACCAGTCACAGGACCAGGCCAAATTGTTCCACGTAAAAGAATATCCCAGCCATAAAGGCTTGCCGCCCTAGTCCTGAGCATTTTGAACAGAAACGCCGGTCTTACAAGACGCCACAGGTGCCGCCCCATATTGTCAGGACCAACAGAAAAAAAGAAAGTTGCCTTAATATTATTCCTTTCGAAAAGTTCAACAAGATTGGGAACTCCGATTCTTGCCCCCCTCAGAGTGTCAACGTCTACACGCAGGCCGACTGGTTGCATGAATCCCCCATTGCACAACTGATAAAGTCATCCAGAAAAAAATCCAGAGTTTCGGATACCGACTGTTCAAATGACACCCCCGGCGTCCATCCCAGAATCTCCCTCGCCTTTTTTATGGAAGGTCTTCTGTGCTGCACATCCTGGTAGCCTGATCCGTAATAGGTACGTGCTTCAACAAGCTGAATCCCGCCGTCAGGAGGAAAATGAGAACGGAGAGGATGTGCAGCAAACTTATTTTTAAGTATATCGGCCAGTTCCTCCATGCTGTATTCATTATCAGGATTTCCAATGTTAAAAATCTGCCCGTTACAGCAGTCGTTTTTATTTTCAATGATTCTAAAGAGACATTCTATGCCATCCCTGACATCTGTAAAACATCGTTTCTGCCTGCCGCCGTCAACAAGGCGGATGGGTATCCCTTCCACCAGGTTCAGGATAAACTGGGTTATAACCCTGGAACTTCCGATCCGCGCGGATTCCAGGGAGTCCAGCCGCGGGCCGATCCAGTTGAAGGGACGAAAAAGTGAAAAATTTAAACCCTGCTGTTTACCATATGCCCAGATCACACGGTCGAGCATCTGCTTGCTGCATGAATATATCCAGCGTTGTTTATGAATAGGACCAAGGACAAAATTGGAATGCTTTTCGTCAAATACCGGGTCTTCGCACATGCCATATACCTCTGATGTGGAGGGGAAAATCAGCCGTTTTCCATATTTGACACAGTATCTTATGATGCGCAGGTTTTCTTCAAAATCCAGCTCAAACACCCTTAACGGATTTCTGACATATTCTATGGGTGTAGCGATAGCTACCAGAGGAAGAATGATGTCGCATTTGAGGACATGATACTCTATCCATTCCCGCATGATAGAAATATCACCTTCCTGAAAGTGAAAGCCCGGATGATCCATCAGGCGTTCCAGTGTATTTGAGCATAAATCCATACCATGCACTTCATATTGACCGCTTTGAAGCAAACGTTCGCTCAGATGGTTTCCGATAAATCCGTTTGCGCCAAGGATAAGGACATGTTTTTTTCGTTGCTGCTCTGTTATCACATCCACATGGCCGTTAAAAAACATACCGGGTGAAAGATTAAGTTCTGTGGCAAGCTGTCTGCCGCTTGTGTACACTCCGTTTTCACTCTGACAAAACTGCACAACCACTGCCCCGTCACCGCAGACGATGGTCAGGGGATCAACAGACAGTACCGTCCCGGGCTGCTTATACCTGTTGGTTGTAAGTGTGCTGACTTCCCAGAAGAAACATTTTCGATTTCCAAGATATGAAAAAGCCCCCGGATATGGCCTGGTTACTGCGCGGACCAGGTTTCGGATCGTTTCCGCATCCTGTCTCCAGTCGATTTCGCCATCTTCGGGCCTGCGTCCTCCATAATAGCTTGCCATAGAATGGTTCTGAGGGATACGGGGAGCCCTTTTTTCTTTTATCTTTGGTAGAAAATCCGCAAGCAATTCATCCGCAGAGAATGTAAGTTTTTTATACAGACTTATTGCAGTATCATTATTAGTTATCAGTATCCGCTTCTGTCCGACAATATCACCATCATCCGGTTTGGGTGTCATGTAATGCAATGTGATACCGGTTTCTTTCTCACCATTGATCAGCACCCAGTTTACCGGGCATCTTCCACGATAGCGAGGGAGGAGCGAACCGTGCAGGTTTAAGCACCCTTCAGCCGGTATCCCGAGGATATCTTTACCCACCATGTCCCGGTAATAAAAGGAAAAGAGGATATCCGGTGCAAGCTCTCTGATCCTTTCTACCCAGAGTGGGTGATTGATATCTTCAGGCGCGTATACGGGGATGTTATTAACCGCTGCCAGTTCTGCTACTGAATCAAACCATATATTCTCATTTGGGTCATCCTTATGGGTAAATATTGCCTTGATATCATATCCATGGGATAAAAGTGCCTTTATTCCCGCGCATCCAATATTATGATAGGCAAGTACAATTGTTTTCATTTGTTACTCCTGAGTAAAATTATAATTGATAAATCTTCTTAGCCAAATCCTGCTTTGTCACAGGTTTCTTTTTGATAGAAGATTTATCTACTCTTCTAATTTGACTTCGTAACTTTACCACATAGCTTATTCTAAGTGGATCGATAATTTATTTCGACGTGTGTGAGAGTCTATAGCTTTTTGCCTTTGAGTATGGCGGTATTCCATTTGTAAAATAACATC
>JASFHE010000394.1:0-6499 GCA_050123415.1 Desulfobacteraceae bacterium
GATCTCTTCCTTGCCGAGCTTTGTGTCTCTTGAAACCACCTCGAATTCTTCAATATGAATTGATGTATATATATCTTCCTTAACAACACGCTCACTGACAATTATTGAATCTTCAAAATTATATCCGCCCCAGGACATGAAAGCTACCATTACGTTCTGTCCCAGCGCAAGCTCACCCATTTCTGTCGCCGGGCCGTCTGCGATTATCTGGCCTTTATTTACAATATCACCTTTTCTTACAATAGGCCGCTGGTTATAGCATGTATTCTGGTTTGATCTCTGATATTTAACCAGCTTATGAATCTCAACTTCTTCCTCTTTTTCTTCACTGCCGGTTGATCTGATAACGATTCTTGATGAGTCAACATCTTCGATAACACCATCATGCTCGGCAACAACCGTTACACCTGAATCCTTTGCAACAACCCCTTCAATACCTGTTCCGACAAGCGGAGCCTTGGCTTTCAGCAGTGGTACGCCCTGCCTCTGCATGTTCGATCCCATAAGTGCCCTGTTCGCATCATCGTGCTCCAGGAAAGGAATAAGGCTCGCAGAAACACTAACAAGCTGGTCAGGTGAAACATCCATGTATCTTACTTCATTAACAGGAGCCCTCATTGCCTCACCTTCAATTCTCACTGCTGCTTCCTTGTTAATGAATTCGCCCTTGCTGTTAAGAGGAGCATTTGCCTGGGCAATAGGATAATCTCTCTCCTCCAGAGCAGAAAGATAGGATATATCCTTACTTACTTTACCCTCCTCAACATGCCTGTATGGGGTTTCAATAAAACCGTACTCATTTACCCGTGCAAAGGTGCTCAGGGAAACTATCAGACCGATATTCGGTCCTTCAGGTGTTTCAATCGGGCAGATTCGTCCATAGTGAGTGGGATGAACATCACGCACCTCAAAACCGGCTCTCTCACGTGTAAGGCCGCCGGGCCCCAGAGCGCTGAGTCTCCTTTTATGTGTAACCTCGGACAAAGGATTAGTCTGATCCATAAACTGAGAAAGCTGGCTGGTTCCGAAAAATTCCTTTACAACGGCTGATACTGGTTTTGAGTTGATCAGATCATGGGGCATCAGGGTCTCAACTTCCTGGAGACTCATTCTTTCTTTTATGGCCCTTTCCATCCTGACAAGACCGATCCTGTACTGATTTTCAAGCAACTCACCAACAGCCCTGACACGCCTGTTTCCGAGGTTATCGATATCATCAACCGATGCCTCGGAATTTTTTAGCCTGATCAATTCCTTTACAATGATAATAATATCTTCTTTTCTCAGGGTCCTGAGATCATTGGGAACATCATCGAGGTTCAGCCTGTAATTTAACTTCAGGCGGCCAACAGTAGAAAGATCAAAAGAAGCCATGTTAAAAAACAGATTGGTGAAGAAATTATTCGCAACTTCCTGGGTAGGAGGACTGCTGGGCCTCATCTTTCTATATATTTCAAGTTTTGCTTCCTCAGGATTATCAATTTTATCAAGAAGAATTGTATCATGAATTGTTGAACTGACGCCGGGAGCATCAAGCACAAGACACTCAACCTGTTTTACACCCTTTTCCAGAAAAGTTTCCAGATTTTCAGCCGTAATAGCCTGATTTCTTGAGATCAGCACCTCTCCTGTTTCTTCGTCTATAAGATCATCAATCAGAATTCTTCCTTCAATGTCTTCAATGTTTATGGGAAGTTTGTCAATTCCTGCGGTTTCAAGCATTTTATGAAGACGTTTTGTATATTTATCACCCGCCTTGGCAACAGGTTTCTTTGATTTGGGTGAAGGTATATCCTTTGTGAGTCTTTTCCTGTAGAGATTTTCAAACTTGATATCTCTGAAACAGCCATCCTCACCGATATATATCATTTCAGTATCATAGAATTCGGCGAGTAATTCCCTTGTAGTATACCCAAGCGCCTTCAGGAATGTTGTTGCGGGGAATTTTCTGCGTCTGTCTATTCTGACATGGAGCAGATCTTTCGGATCAAATTCAAAATCCAGCCATGATCCCCTGAGGGGTATAATTCTGGCAGAATAGAGCAATTTACCACTACTGTGTGTTTTTCCCTTGTCATGGTCGAAAAAAACACCGGGCGATCTGTGGAGCTGACTTACAATGACTCTTTCGGTACCATTAATAATAAAGGTTCCCCTTCGGGTCATCATGGGAATTGTACCGAAATAAATCTCCTGCTCCTTGATATCCCTTATGCTTTTTGTACCATTTTCAGTGTCTGTATCAAAAACCAGTAAACGGGCAGTCAGCCTTAAAGGCGCCTCATATGTCATTCCCTTGCTGAGACATTCCGTTTCATCATATTTGGCAGCTTCGAAAGAGTATTTTACGAACTCCAATGATGAGGTACCACTGAAATCCTGAATAGGGAATACGCTTTTAAAAGGACTCTGAAGACCCGTATCTTCACGATCCTCCGGCTGTATATCCTTTTGCAGAAAACGTTCATATGAGTGCTTCTGTACTTCAATAAGATTCGGAATATCAATAGTCTTTCCTATTTTACCGAAATTCCTTCTTACACGATGCCTCACACCATTCATTTCTTTCATGGGATCTCCCTGTTTATATTATTTAAAACGGTTATTCTACTCGAAACTACAAAAGTAGTAAATTGCTATTAAGATCCTGCTATTTTTTCCTGAGTTGCCTCAGGAGATCAGCTAAATATTGAACTACTTTATTTCTACGCTCGCACCAACATCTTCGAGCTGTTTCTTGATACCTTCAGCCTCATCCATCGGAATACCCTCTTTAACTGCAGCGGGTACACCATCAACAAGGGCTTTGGCTTCTTTCAGCCCCAAACCAGTTATAGCACGAACTTCCTTGATAACCTGGATCTTCTGGTCACCGGTAGCTGTAAGCATAACATTAAACTCGGTCTGTTCGGCGGCTGCTTCAGCCTGCTCTGCCGGAGCGGCAGCCATCATGGCTACAGGAGCGGCTGCGCTTACGCCAAATTTTTCTTCCAGTTCTTTAACGAATTCCGAAAGTTCCAATACTGTCATATTAGCTATGAATTCTACTACATCGTCTTTTGTAATATCGGCCATTTTATAAATATCCTCCTGAATATCTTTCTTTATTATTTTTTTTAGTTTAAGAAGCCGCCTGTCCTTCCTGTTTGGCGGTTTCGATTGCTTTTAAAACGTTCATAAAATTCCCAAGCACGCCATTAGTAACCCTGACAAATGAAGTCGGGACAGCCTGCATAGCAGAAAGTACCTGCGCCAGGAGCTGTTCTCTTCCGGGAAGCTTTGCCAGTTTCTTAATGCCATCAACATCCATCATTTTCCCGGATGTCTGCCCAACCTTAATCTCGAGTTCGGCAAGATCTTTTTCCAGATCAACAAGGACCTTGGCCGGTGCAACGACATCATCATATGTCACTGCAATAGCACATGGCCCTGTAAACTGGTCTACGATTGATTCAGAATCAGTATCTTTGCTGGCAAGTTTTAAAAGCCTGTTTTTAACAACATAGAATTCCGCATCGATCTTTCTTAGTTCACCCCTGATCTTGTTCATGGATTCTACGTCAAGGCCCTGATAGTCAACAACATAAGTTGCCTGAGCCTTTTTCAACCTTTCGTTCATCACATCGATGAAAGCCTTTTTAGTATCTTTATCCAAGTATTATCACCTCCTCCTGTTCTGACATAAATTAGGTCAAAAACAGGGGTATGCTGTTAGGAGAGAAGCCGATAGCATAGTCTGGGCAGGCTAAAATATTTAAGCACCTAACATAATAATATGTCATTGCACCCACTGTCTTTGACTATATAAAAAAACTACTTAATTGGTTACGGGCAGCTACTGTCTGCTGAATAACTCCTTTGTTAAAAGAGGATCTACTTTAACTCCCGGCCCCATAGTCGTTGATATGGCAATGCTTTTGAGATAGGTGCCTTTAGCAGCTGGGGGTTTGAGTCTGAGAATAGTATCCATAAAAGCGCTTATATTATCCGTAAGTTTTTCAACTCCAAAAGAAACTTTGCCCATGGGTGCATGAACAATACCGGCTTTTTCAACCCTGAACTCTATTTTACCGGCCTTTATCTCTTCGACAGCTTTTCCAACATCAAAGGTTACAGTACCAAGCTTGGCATTCGGCATCATGCCTCTTGGCCCGAGTACTCGCCCAAGTTTACTCACGGTACCCATCATGTCCGGAGTTGCAATAGTCTTGTCAAATTCGAGCCAGCCGCCCTGGATCTTTTCGATCAATTCATCCGATCCTGCAAAATCAGCTCCCGCATCGAGTGCTTCCTTTTCCTTTTCCCCTTTGGCAAAAACCAGTACTCTAACGGTTTTTCCTACACCATGGGGAAGAGCAACGGTGCTGCGGACCATCTGATCAGCATGCCTGGGATCAACTCCCAGTTTTACGGCGATATCCACTGTCTCATCGAATTTGGCAACTTTGCAATCCAGAGCAAGTTGTATTGCTTCAGAAAAGCTGTATTTATTAAGTCTGTCTACTTTTACGGCTACTGATTTATATTTTTTTCCTCTTTTAGGCATTTTATTTCTCTCTAAATTTATCTATTTAAAATTGATAATAATTTATCAAATATGATTATTGAGTTACCTTTATTCCCATACTTCTTGCGGTACCTTCAATTATTTTCATCGCACTTGCCATATTAAATGCGTTTAAATCCTCAAATTTTATTTTTGCGATCTCTTCGACCTGCTTTTTGTTGACTTCCCCGACCTTTTCCCTGTTTGGCTCACCGGAACCTTTAGCGATCTTTGCAGCCTGTTTCAACAGAACGGAAGCCGGCGGAGTTTTGGTAATAAATGAGAAGGTCCTGTCAGCGTAAATGGTAATTATTACGGGAATAACTGTTCCCATTTTATCCTGAGTCCTGGCATTGAATGCCTTACAGAATTCGGCTATATTTACACCATGCTGGCCGAGAGCCGGGCCAATGGGGGGAGAAGGGTTCGCCTGCCCTCCCTTTACCTGCAATTTAACACTACCTATAATTTTCTTAGCCATTTGAATCCTCTTATATCTTATTAACTTGTATAAAATCCAATTCGACAGGAGTAGCCCGTCCGAATATTGTTATCAGTACTCTGAGCTTCTCTTTATCCTGTTTAACTTCTTCTACTGTTCCCTGAAAATTACTAAAAGGTCCGTCCACTACCCTTACTTCATCACCTTCTTCAAAAGAGTATCTTGGTTTCGGCTTTGTTATGCCTTCTTCCATCTGACGGATGATTCTTTCTGCCTCTTCATCCGGAACAGGGTAGGGCTCACTGCCTCCTCCAAGAAAACCAGTAACTTTAGCAGTATTTCGAACGGTATGCCAGGTTTCTTTATTAAGGGCCATCTGAACCATGATATACCCGGGATAAAACTTCCTTGAAGAAGTTTTTTTCTGACCTTTTTTTAATTCTACAACCTGCTCTGTCGGTACAAGGATTTGCCCAAAATAATCATCCTGTTTAAGGGTTTTAACCCTCTCTTCAAGATTAAGTTTTACCTTATTCTCAAATCCTGAATAGGTGTGAACGATATACCATTTCAATTCAACCTTTTTTTCTTCGTCCATATTATTTCTCTGAGTTTAACCCATAATTAAATTAAGAATTTTTATAAGGGCGATGTCCACCAATCCAAGATAAAGCGCTATAATCAATACAAGAATTATTACCATTGTTGTTGATGCCAATAATTCCTTTCTTGTAGGCCATTTCACCTTTCTCAGTTCGGTTCTGGCATCTCTTAAAAACTGAGCAGAGATTTTAAACACATTAACCCTCTGCGACTGTTTTTTCGATTTGCTTTCGGATGCCTTTTTTACCGGCGATTGCTGACCTTTTTTACTGACCTTTGAACTTTCGTTGGAAACAGAAACTGATTTCGAACTGTTATCGGTCTTGCTTTTGTTTGTCTTCTTTGTACCTTTTTTATAATTTTTATTAACCACTATTTTGCACCGAAAGAAATTTTAGCATCCTCTTAAATAAACATAAATGGCAGGCCAGGAGGGATTCGAACCCCCATCACCCGGATTTGGAGTCCGGTGCTCTAGCCGTTAGAGCTACTGGCCTGCAGTCATGAACTGGAACTGGCGATATCAGTTATTATAAAATATTTTCAATTGTAAATTAACTTCAATACAACTCGTTACAGATTATTTTTTCATATAACCCTGATACGACTACTTTGTCTCCTTATGGTTAGTATGCGACCTGCAAAAAGCACAATATTTTTTCAAATTAAGCTTGTCCGGTGTCTTCTTTTTATTTTTTGTTGTCGTATAATTCCTGTTTTTGCACTGCTCACAGGCCAATGTAATTATATCTCTCATTTAAATTCTCCCTTGATAAAACATCCAGGTAGATTATAGTTTTTATTATTCAATAATTTCGCTGATAACGCCGGCGCCTACAGTACGTCCGCCTTCACGAATAGCGAAGCGAAGCTCTTTTTCCATTGCTATCGGGGTTATCAATGCACCT
>JASFHE010000395.1:0-6496 GCA_050123415.1 Desulfobacteraceae bacterium
GAGAGGGGTTGCATAAGATTGGCTCCTTTGTTCAGTAGAATTTTTCTCTTGGCGTTAACATAATGATTATCTTATACATTTTTTTTATTTATTGTGCAATCACAATCTTTACAAAGTCAAATTAATGCAAGAAACTAAAATCGTAAAAAAGTGTCAAAAAAATAACCTGAAAGCATATCGCTGGATTTTTAAAAAATATAGTGAACCAATGCTTCATATTGCGAAACGTCTCCTTCATTCTCAGGAAGATGCTGAAGATGCCGTTCAGGAGACATTTATCAAATTATTCCGGGGGATTAAAAATTTTCGCTTTCAATCAAAATTCAGCACCTATTTATTTACAATTCTCACACGAGTTTGTTTTGACACAATTAACAGAAGAAAAAAACTCCACGTTATAGATATTAAGGATGAGCAGCATTCGTATCATACAGACCCGGATTTAAAGATTCGTCTGGAGCAGGCAATAGATGAGTTGCCTATGCGTATGCAAACCTGTTTTGTATTATTTGCAATTGAGGGATTTAAACAACAGGAGATAGCTGAAATTTTAGACATCTCAATAGGGGGTGTAAAATCTAATATCTATCAGGCAAAAGTTAAATTGCAGTTTTTTCTAAACGAACAACAAAATGAGGAATCCTCATGAATTGTGATAAATTTAAACAATATGAACTGGGAGAAATTGATGATCTTATTTTTAATGATCATCTAAAGACATGTGAACAGTGTCAGGCGCATGAAAAGGCGGATAAAGAATTAATGGGTCTTGCAGTGTCATTAAAGCAGCCGGTACAAATCAACAGGCTCTGGGATAGAATAGAAGATCAATTAAAGGGCGAATTAAAGAAACAGCAAATGACCGGTAAAAAGGAGACCCGGCTATATTGGAACATGTTACGGGTTGCTGCTGTTGTTGTTTTAATAGTCGGTATGACTGTTATTATTAAAGTCCGGCATAAACCCAAAAGTACGGGTTTATTATCTGAAGCTGTTTTAGTGAAAGTTGAAAAACAGGAGAATGAATACATAAAAGCCATAGCCGAGTTGGAGAAATCCACAAAACCCCTGTATGAGCAAATGGATATGGAGCTTCAGTTACTTTACAGAGACCGCCTGGAAACTATCGACAGGCAAATTGCATTATGCAAAAAGGCTATCGATTCAAATCCGGCCAATGCACATATTCGAAAATACCTGATGATTGCTTTAAAAGATAAAAAAGAGACTTTAATAGAAATCAAGATATCAGACCTCGCAAACGGGCAAAAAAGTATTTAAAAACGGAGGATATTATGTTCAGGAAAACAATGCTCATATGTTTATTAATGATTATATCTATTTGTTTCATTAATATAAATAACAGTCAGGCCCGGGGAATAATAAAAACAAAACGTTTTGAGGAACAGGTAAAAACCGGTAAAGATAAAACATTATATATTGATGACACACAGGCCGACATCTCAATTTCAACATGGAATAAAGCACAGATAAAGATTGTCGCTACTTTAGAAATTAAATGCAGCGAGGAAAAAATATGTGAAGAATTTTTAAATCAGATAGAAATGAAATTAGAGCCTTATCACAATGGTTTTCTATTATCTTTATCGACTCCGAATGTTACTATTAACAACAATGTTATTACAATATCGCGGTCAGCAAAAAAAATTATTTCGACCACTAAAAATCTTAATATATCGATCTCGCAAAATATTGATATCCGGTTACCGGCGCAGCATAATTTAGTTACTTCCAATAGATTTGGAGACATCACAATAGATGGAGTTACAGGTGATTTGGATGTAAAGAATCAATCCGGAAAAGCATCTGTAACAAATTGCGGAGGCCAGCTGGATCTGGAAAACAGTTATAACCCGGTTGATGTGACAGACTTTAATGGCACAGTATCTATAAACGATAATAATGGAGATGTTTCCGTCAGAAACATTACAGGCAACACCAAAATAGAAAACAGTTATAAGAGTGTAGATTTTGAAAATATTGGCGGTGATTTAACAATACGCTCGCAAAACAGCCGGGTAAACGGTTCAAAGGTGAATGGTAATTGTCGTGTAACAACTTCCTATAAATCGGTTAAAATTGAAGATGTGCAGGGAAAGCTTGATTTAAGTGCCCCAAATACCACCATTGATGTTGCCAACATAATGGACAGGGCAGACATTGAATCCAGTTACAAATATATTAAGGTCTTTAATGTTCACGGTCCGCTCACAATTGACGGCGCTAATAGCCAGGTTACTGTAGAAAAAGTTAAAGGAGAAACAACAATACAAACATCCTACAAAGGCGTTGATATTGAAAATATCGATGGGCACTTAACAATTTACGGGCCGAATTGCAGGATTTTCGCAACGGGTATTCGGGGAAACGTTTTTATCGAATCCAGTTATAAAGAAATCGTTGTCGATGATGTCAGCGGAACATTGGATATTAAAGGAACATCAAACTCGGTTGAAGCCTTTGAAATTGGCGGCGATGTAAAAATAAATACTTCCTACAAAGATGTACGGATTAAAAAAATTAATAGCTCTTTAACACTGAATGTTCCAAATTGCTCTGTTACTGCGGAAGATATTAAAGGAAATATCTCAATTCGCTCCAGTTATAAACCGGTGAGTGTTAAAGATGCAGGAGGTACGGTTGATATCAAATCAGGTTCCGGAGATGTTACAGTGGTGAATGTCAAAGATGATGTCAACATCCGAACTACGTATAAGATGATCCGGGTAGCTGATATTGGCGGCTCAGCAGTTATTGATGGCCAGTCATGTTCGCTGACAGCAGATGGAGTTGATGGCGATCTGGAAGTTATTAATTCGTACAAATATGTTGTCATATCGGGGACATCAGGCTCTATTATCGTGCACGGTAGCGGCAGTCCTATTGAAGTAAAAAATATAACAAAACTTCCTGAACATGGAAAAATAGAGTTAGCGACGAGCTATAAGAAGATCCAGTTAACATTACCAAAAGATGCGAATGTCACCCTGGATACAAAATTAGAAAATCTGGATTTTGATAATATTGATATTGTATTATCCAAAAAAAATAAAAATTACGGCCAGGTCAAAATTGGCAAAGGCGGGATACCCGTCATCCTGAAGACAGATAATGAAGTCATTTTAAGGCAGGAATAGTAAGAAAAATATTCACTAATCTGTTGAGGATTAAAGTTGTGAAACGAGCATTACTTCAAGGTTTAAAAGGCGCAGCAGGTGCCTGATGTAAAAACCGGGTTTTAAAGGGGACAGTCATGAACCAACCTGAATTAGGACAAAAAATCTCTGAACTTCGGAAAAAGCAGGGAATGACTCAAGAAGAACTTGCTGATAAATGTACAATTAATACTCTCAGTATCCAGTGGATAGAGGCCGGCGAGTTCAGCCCGCGGGCATATACAAGACGTATTCTGGCAGCCGCCCTTGGAATTGAAGATAAAATACTTATCGATAACAGCAACAGGCATCGGGTCAATTCATCAAGAGATTTTTCCAAAGACCTGATTATGTTTAGACAGTACGGTCGTAATCAATTAAAGGTCGCCTGGATTGCCGGTCTGATCTGGCTTGCCTTTATGATTCCCCAGGGGATCATGGATTTTATTTCCAATGGCCCCAGCGAATTATCCGTTGCCTTTAAATTCTGGCATTTTTTTATCAGCTTTATCAGTCTTGTTATGGCTGTACTTTTTTTAAGGGGATTTGTTATCCTTGGCAGGGAATCCGAAAACAGTACTCTTTTGGTGAGTTCTTATATTTTTATTACAGCCACAGTAATAATGAATCTGTTCTTTATTTTGCCAATAGAATATCCGGAAAATCCGCATAAAATATTCGATATTGTCATGCTAATCGTATCTATGATATTCGCTGGTTCTCTGCTAATATTTTTTGGAATCGGTATATTGCAAATGAAGGCACAATATGGAAGACTTGCGAAATATGCCGGCATCTTCAGCATTATACAGGGGTCAGCCTTCGCCGCTGTCATCTTCTTTTTTGTAGGGGTTGTTCTTGTAGTTCCAGGTACAATATTACAAATCATGCTCCTTTACCGGGCCTGCTCACAACGAATGCAACCGTCTTTATCCTATAGATTCCTGTAAATGCTTAACCGGATTAATCTGGCTCTTGACAGAATCAATATGTCCTGTGTCGAGGTTCGCCCCTGAGTAACCCGACCATACTGCATCTTAAAAGTTATTTAATCCCCGTTCTCTTTCGGGAAGATTCGAGACCGTATTTGCTTGTTAAAGACACTGCCATACAAAGGAAAGGCTGATCGCATTTTAGAGTTTCCATGGGGCAATGCCAGACTCCTTTAGGAATAACCACGGCAGTGGGAACGGAAAAGATATGATCTTCTTCCTCTCCCCTGGGACCAATTTTAAAATTCACTTCCGCCCCCAGTTCGGTATTTTTCGGATCTGAGCCTATAAAGTAAATTACTTCATCGTGATCGTGAACATGCGGCTTGCGTGACATTCCCAGCGGTCCAACCTTTACCCCGAACGCGTAAATGATATTACAGGGGAAACCATTCAGAGTATCCGCTCCTGTGGAAAACATAAACGTCTCCCCCATTTTTGCTATTGGCAATGGTACTATGCATTTACCATATCTGCTCTTTCCGTCCGAGGTTTCCGTGGAAACACCCTGTGTGATCGGACTGGCATTACATTTTTCGCCTGAAGTCATAACCTCACCTCCTTGTTTATCGGTTTTAAGAATCAATCAGAGCCTTCTTTAAAAAAACATTTTTTTCACAGGTGGATTGCACAAATTTAAGTGCATCATGCCCTTAAAAATGTGCATCTGAGATCAGATGTATATAACGTTATCATAATTTATTTTATATGAATATTTTTTTATGGGGCCATACGCCTTGTCTGACATGGGATTCTAAGTATCCTGTGAGTTTTATATTCATAAAAAAGTATTGTGGTATGATGTTTGTAACTTCAAAGACAACCTTCAGCCAAACATGCCTCCCTGGCACGACGAAGCTTCAGCAAAGGCGGTAGCCTGCTTTTATGCAAACATCAGGAAAGGATCATGAATATATGAGTCAAAAATCCGAGACTGTTAAAATTCAGGATATAGTACTGGACGGATTGCGATAAAAGGTTCGGTGACGAATGGCCCGGAAGGATACCTGCCCAGTTGATAGCCTACATCATTTATTTCTTCTCCAGTCAGAACGACCTTGTTATTGATCCCATGGCCGGAGGCGGTGTGGTGCCCGACACATGCCTTGCATTCAATCGACGCTGCCGGAGCTTTGATATGGCTGACAGGCCGGATGAAAGACCGGAGATAGAGCCTTATTTCTGGGATATAAATAATCTCAAATGGCCTGTTACGGGAAAGACAAAGCCGGACCTTATAATCTTTGACCCGCCTTATTTCAGCAAAAAAGATAAAGAGTACGAAGAAAAAAGCATATCGAATCTTACGAGAGAAGAGTACCTGGATTTTTTTGAAAGGTTCTTCGGGCTGGCAGGAGACAACAGCAAAAGAAATACAAGGCTTGCGATGATAAATACGGACTGGAGGAATTTTCAGGGTACTCCTGCTATGAATGAAAGCAGGAAAAATTCCATAATGGTAAATGATTACCTGCAAGCCCTTGAAAGAGGCGGATGGGAGATGACGCATTTCATGCAGGCACCCATGTCGTCCGAGAGGTTTCAGGCTAACGTAGTAGCAGCAATGCAGAAAAAGAAAATTTTGGAGGTTACAAGTCGCTATGTTATCTTAGCTAGAAAAGCAGGATGAGAGAAAAACAGACAAACATGCTTCAGCCTGCCTTACTCGCCATAGTCTTTAAAATGGTTTACCCTGTTTAATCCGCATAGCGGACTGCAAAGCAGTATTTAACAGGGAAAAAGTTAAAACGGTCTTTAGAGTTATTTAGTTTTTATGGATGTTTCCTGTTCTTGGTCAATTGATATTTTGAAGTACGTCCCCTATTACACGTCCCCTATTACAATCGGCAAGAAAAACCAGCCAATCACCTTGATTGCAGGGTTATACGTCTTTGTCTTTATCATTTTTTAATAAAAACTTGTCTATCCCTGTTTTATTCATTATTGCGAGTAATAGTGGTATTATTGCACCTACAATAAAGCCGCTAATAATACTATAAAAGAAGCCATCTCTGGATATGTCAAAATATTTTGTAACTGCAAAGGACAATATACCAAAAATAACCCCTATTATGATTATGAATTTGAATAGTTTAGAATAATCATAGTTTGCTTTATTTTTCATACTTTTCCTTTCGCGTATACCCCCCAAACCCCGCAGTGAGGAGAGGACGCATTTATAAGGTATTGAAAATATAGTAAAAGCACGCGGTGCCCACCACTAAGGGGCTTGGCAAATGCTAAAACACCTATTATAATGTTTTCATGCTACCCAAAAGCCAAAAGGAGGGACTGCGCATGAAAACATCGACGTTGGTTCGGAATGGA
>JASFHE010000396.1:0-6491 GCA_050123415.1 Desulfobacteraceae bacterium
CGCTGAACACGGTATATGATCCAGTTTTCGTCATTCCAGGCTTGCCTGCCCCGCCCTGTTTTATTCTGTCAGCGCCCATGTCATCCAGCTCTTTTGCCAGAATCGACTCAACGTCCTTAGGGCAGGTGGAAAAATAAGAATATGTTTTATCCATTGTTCTGTGCTCAAAATGTTTTATAAATAAGAAATTTCAAATCTGAAATTTGAGATTTCACCGGACCAGAAGATATGGAGGAAAAATGTTAGTGTAAATAAAATTTTAGTCGCCTTAAGAGTCTGTATCATTATTTAATTTTTATCTTGATTTCGTGTCATCCCTTATTTAATGTTTTTTTTGTAGTTAGTTTTTATAGGCGTATTTTCAATTTTGAATACACAGTTACTTTTATTTTTTAACAAACGGAGTGTGACTATGGCAGAATTTAAAGAAAATTATATTATTACGGAAATGCAGAAGGACGTTAAGCTGGCCTGGGGAGGAGGTGAAGTCCTGGAAGAATATATTCCGGGAAAAAATAGAAATATGGAGCATGTTTTTTATCTTGATGAGAACATCGGAACAGGAGATATATATTCCGAAAGCCTGTGGTTCTTGAGTGATGATAAAATAGATCCGGAATATAAAAAAAAGATGGATGAAATGATGGCCGACTTCGCCGAGAAGATGAAGGATATGAAACCGGAGGACATGCCCGGACCGAAACCTCACTCACATCCATTTGACGAATTATTCACATTTTTCGGTTCGGATTTTGAAAATCCTGAAGATCTTCATGCAGATATTGATTTTTACATCGAAGATGAACCTGTAAAGATTACAAAAAGCAGCGTATTTTTTATTCCTGCAGGCATGAAACACAGCCCGGTGGAAATGAATCGGATGGACAGGCCGGTATTTCATTTCAGCCTTGGTTTTACCAATTCATATTATCACGATGTATTAATCAATAAAGGAGGAGAATATGAAGGTCTGCCTGGGATTCCAAGATTTATGATAAACGGAGACAGGAGCGGAGAAATAAGTCTTCCTTCATACCGAAAATCCATTCCTGAAGGCTTTATACGTCAGGTGACACAAGTCAACAGCGACATTCTGCCCGAAACCAACACCTATTGTGAAACCTTCTGGATATATCCGGAGGATAAAACAGGGATAAAGGAGAATGTTAATTTTGCAGATGAACACTCGCATCCATTCAAGCAGATAATAGCCTTTTTCGGCTCGGATCTTTCCGATATATATAAACTGAATGGCGAAGTAGAGTTATGGATACAGGGTAAACCTTATATAATGAATAAAAGTTTTTATGCTGTTATTCCCGAAGGCGTAAAACATGGCCCTCTGATTGTAAGGAATGTAAAAAAACCGATTTTTCATTATTCGGTAGGTAATATTCCCAAATATGTATAAGTATTTTAAAATAATTTTTTAAGCTGCTACCGATAATCAAACATTTATCACCGCCGACGGATCACTTTTCAGTGACACTTCCTCCAAGGCGGCATTAATTAAAAATGGGTCATCCTCCCTTGGCTCTTTTTAATTTTGCCAGCTAATTTTTTTTATACGATTTCTAAATGATTTACTGGATTTCATCATTAGCTGGACCCTGTCTATAATGCTGCTGACAGTGCTATGTTTTTTAATTCCAAAAAGAGCCCCGGTTTCCTTTAAAGTATTATTCCTTAAATATCTTACTAAATAGATAGTAACATTTTAGTGCCACCTTCAGACGATAAAAATGTCAACGTCAAGGGTTGATCTCGTTTATTTCACTCCGAACTTATATGTTTTCACTCCGAACTTATATGTTTTCATTCAAACTCGAATGTGCAGCGATCAATTTGTACTCTTCACTATTCTTTTTCTGCCATATTCTCGTGAATTGAATTTTAGCGGTAGACCGGACTTTTCCGAATAATCCGCAAATTTCGGACAGAACAGTGACAATCGCTACATTTTCAAAGAGATTCACAGATTGATTTGACTGACTTATTGACTCAATTTTCACAAATCCAGAACGATGTGCTTCCAGGTCCATTTGTTTAGTAGTCTGCTGACCAATGTGATTCGTGAAAACGAGTTCATCATCCAACAGCTTATCAAGCATTTCTACGTCCGAACTCAACATTGAGGATTCAAGTTTTTTTTCTAACGCGACAATTATTTCTTTGTTCATATGGCGCTTTCTCCTTCCAGAATGAAACCATTAGGTGTCAGGTCCGGATTTTTGACATAAGCTGGCTCGAACTAAAAAACAGACCGGAAGCCAATATATTGTCAATTGTCAAGACGCGACGCCTTTGTTTCACTTTTGAATGAGAAAATATTTCATCGTGTCAATTTTGCACTGACAAGACGATTAATACTCACTCCTGATTCCGCAGCCTGTATTGCAATATCTCTATGTACGTCCGGAGGAATTCGTACTGAAAATTTACCGCTATATTTTTTATTCGACAAGGGTTCCGGGACCGGATCTCCATCAGCCTCCAAAATTTGTACACTCTCTGCGACAACTTTTCGAATGCCCTTAAAAGCTGCCTCAGGCGTTTTAGCCAGCCAGCTTAATCCAGAAAATTCGGCACAAAGGCCAACATATTCCTGATCCTGCTCCGACCATATAACTCTATAAGAGTATTTATCATGCTTTAATACCATTTTATTCTTCCTCTAGTTTGTTAATAGCCCATACTACTTGCCTTACTTGATACTCTTTGGCTTTACCTTTATGACCTTGAATATTTATCAATGGCGGATAAATCCAATTTACTTTATATATCCTATGACTTGTACCTTTTTGCCTTGGTTCCCCAAAATAATAATCACATATTTTGCACATATCATTAAATCTTATGTTTTGGGGATTTTGCCTCATATTTTTTAATATCTTTTCTTTATCAGCCATGATTTTTATGATACCACTAATGGTGTCATTGTCAAGAGCCTCATTTTTTCCACATTAACAAAAAGTGAAAAGCTCAAGAGTCCGCCCTTGACTGCGATGTGTATAGTTAAAGTATTTAGAACAATAGATGTCAATGACAAGAGCTTATAATCAGTGTGACCGGTAGTTAAAATGGCTGCGAATCTTTAGGCACGATCATTGGCTTTATGAAAGAAAATAAAATTATTGAAGGATTTCCCTGTGAAAAGGGATGGATTCATTTTCGTCAGGACTGGAGGCTTAAGTCTTTCCAGCTGAGTGAAGATTATCCTTATAAAGGTACACTTCTGCCTGCCAATGCCTGTATCCTCTTTCCTCACCACGATACACGAAACGGTTATACTATTTCATTCCCCTATGACTATGCGGTTCAGGGGTATCTTTGTGGCGGAAGCGGAGGGTATAAGGGAACTCATACAGGATTTTATAATGATGGCAGAGTAAAATAATCAATACTTCAAACGTAAGGTAAACTCTTAAAAAGTTAATAGTTGGCCTATACTGCAGGCGCCCCGGTTTACCTGCTTTCAGCTTCAGCAAACAGGGCCGCAACTGCGGAAAGGACTGCGAATCCGGCCCCTGCCAGAAATGCCCATTTAAGGCCGTTTATAAAAATATCAAGTTGATCGGGAGTGAACATCCCTGCATGACCTTGAGCGGTAAAGGGAGCTGTATTGTTCACAATGGTCCCGGCTACAGCTATTCCAAACACCATACCCACATTGCGCATCATGGCCAGAATACTTGAGGCAACACCCCTGAACCGTTCCGGAGCGCTTCCCATGGCCGCGCTGTTCATAGGGCTCTGGAACAATCCGCCTCCAAATCCGCAGATTGCCAGCCGCCATACAATATCCAGGGTTTTCGCGTCTTCGTTTAACCTGCTGAACATAAACAGTCCGAAACTAAGAACAACCATCCCGGTAAACCCGAGTCCTCTTGATCCTATGCGGTCAGAGAGTACACCGCTTACAGGTCCCATTAAAAATGTTGTAAAGGCAAATGCCATCATTGTCGTTCCTATCCTGAATGTATCTAATGACAGGGCATCAGCCATATACCACGGCGTCAGAAAAACAATGCTGTACAAGGCCACAAAATTTAATAAAGAACTCAGACAGGCAAAACTGAACCGCCTGTTTTTAAAAATAGAAAGATCCAGCATGGGATGATCCGACTTGATCTCTGTCCTGAAGAACAGCCATCCGAAGACAATAATAATCACCAGCATGAATATCCCAACGGGTGAAAACCATCCCCAGTTTTTTGCACGGTTTACATAAAGAAGCATACTGAAAAGGAAGATAAAGGCAAGCACTGCACCGGGAATATCCAGCCGCTGTTCCGGTTTCCTTTTTCCTGCGGGAATAACCCTGTAACCCAGTACCGTAGCAAAAAAAGCAATGGGTACATTTATAAAAAATATAAACCGCCAGTTTAAATAATGGGCAATCACTCCGCCGAGAACCGGCCCCGCCATCAACCCGACTGCAATACCGCTTGAGTATACACCTATTGCTTTTCCCCTTTCCTTGTTCGGGAAGGCATCGGTAACAATGGCCATTCCCAGTGCCATCTGCATGGCGATCATTAATCCCTGCAATGCCCTGAAGACAATCAGCATCCGGATATTCCGGGAAAACCCGCAGAAAAGTGATGATATTGCAAAACAGACCAGGCCGGTAAGAAAAACTTTTTTATAACCAAAAATATCGCCAAGGCGGCCGTAAAAGAGAATAAAGGAACAGATCGTCAGGAGATAAATAGCAGGAACCCATTGTGCCAGGGCATAATCCGCCTGAAAATCAACAGCAATAGACGGCAGAACAACATTAACAATGCTTCCGTCAATAGGTCCCATGATAACACCCAGCATTACCGCACCGAGTATCCACCATTTGGACGGATTGCTGTCCGATTGTTTCAAGATATTTTCGGCCATATTTTTTTAAATCATTCCAAACATATCAATTTGAACTATCTTTTTTTCTTCCATGGTTTAAAGACGGAGATGAATATTGTAATAATAAGAGCCAAAACCTGAACAACGCCGAAGATTACATGCATTTTTTGATTGTACAGGTATTCAGTATCATTAAACGATCCCATTCCCAGCTTTCCAGATAATTCCATCATGGTCTCTTCCCATGGGCCAAGAAAAAAGGTTCCAACCAGAATAGCGGCTACAGTCACAATCCATTTGAAAATTATCCAGTTATGCTTAAAAAATCCCCAGTTACTCAGCAATGAATACAGCAAACCTGTGATAAAACAGCCAATGGCTCCCGGGATTACAATTACCGACATATCAACATGGTGGATACTTTGATTTATTCCGTATAATACGCCGCCGTCTGTAACACCATTTTTCATAAAATAAAGCATCGTTAATGAAACAGCACCTCCAATCCAGCACGAAGCCGCGATAAGGTGAACACCTTTAAGCCATTTTATACCTTTTGCTTTTAATTTTATCATTCCAGCTCCATTTTTACTTTGTATTAAATAATTTTTAATTTTAAGTTGAAAAAACCTGCAATCGATCACACAGCTTTTTTATTATTCTGATAGCTGCGTTTAACCCGGATATATTTAAACCGTCCGCAATATGGTTGGTCCAGTCGATATTTATATTACCGGCTTCTTCAAGGACTGTACGTCCTTTATCTGTCAGAACAACAAGTTTTGCGCGCTGATGATCCGGATTTTTCCGGAACTCAACAAAACCTCTTTCCTGCAGCACATTGACATTTCGCCGCACACTCTGCCTGGTTTGTCCCATATTTCGTGCGATCTGGGCCATAGAAAGAGGCGCGTCTCTGATCGCGCCAAGCACCTGCCAGAGGGCGCTTGAAAGGTTAAGGTCTTTGGTCAGTCTGTCACCTGCTGCCTGCAGCAGGCCATTAAACCGAAAAGTTGTCAGTATTAACTCCGTAACTGCCTCTGCTGAAGGGCTCTGTTTCTTTTGTGATTTATTTTTCATGACAGCACACTAACAATATGACAGCATGCTGTCAACAAAATATTAAACTGGTGTCCATCCGGAAAGTATAATTAGTGCCCATCCAGAAAGAGACAATTTCCGGATGGAGCTTTCAGCAGTCAGCTATCAGCCATCAGCCAAGTCTTTGTTTTAAATGCCTTTTGCTGAAAGCTACCAAACAAAAACGGTAGTTTTTGGATGGACACTGCTAATTAGTTGATGGTGGATTTGCTATTGCAGTGCGCCATTGTTTTTCATATATTATTACTCTATCGGTTGTACTGCATCCTGTTTGTTTGTTAGATTCATTAAAAATCAAAAGGATTAATAAAAATGAAAGATACTGAATACGTATACAAAGAACAGGCTGACAGCTATGACAGTCAGGCCAGGGAATATAACAGCTATACTCATGATGTTATTTTCGGGGTGAGTTTTGAGTATGTAAAAGCCTCTGAAAAGCTGCTTGATATAGGCATTGGAACAGGTCTGGCATCAATAAATTTTTCAAGGCTTGGGTTACGGGTTTTCGGGCTGGATTCATCACAGGAAATGCTTGA
>JASFHE010000397.1:0-6471 GCA_050123415.1 Desulfobacteraceae bacterium
CAGGAATGTTCTGATAATGTTTCCATTTTGATCATAAACATAGAACTCAAGGTGCACCGGTTCAAGGATCTGATAGTGGAGTTCAATAAAATCCTTTATTCCGTCTCCGTTGGGAGAAATATACTCCTCAGAGAGATACAGCCCCGCGATACTCGTAGAAAAACCCCATGAAACGCGTTTTCGATCCCATTCCATGTTCCCTGCCTTGTCATACACACTAAGACGAATATAGAAAGATCCAGGATACGGGGGTATCCACGTCCCGAGGACGTCGTCGATAACCATGACATCCGAAGGAGGTGCAATCAATGACCATTCATCCGGTGTATTCTTGTCGGCGTATTCGAGGACATAACGGTCAAAATGACCATCAGCGGCTATCCCCTTAAGGATAATATTGGAATCTTTCTTGGAGACCCTGAGATTTGCGGTTAAGTTAAGGAGAGAACTTATTCTCCACAGATCCCTGGAACCCCTGCCGTAGCATGCGCTGCCCGGGCTTACATATTGATCATAGGTTAGATATCGTCCTCGGGGAGATAATGAAGCATATGATTCGGAATCAATATCAAGGATCGGTAAATATATCTTTTCATCGTTCATATAATCGATGGCAAAAAGACCGAGGTCGTCCTGTGCCAGGAGAAACTCACCATCTTTAAACCAGCGCAGTGATTTGTCCTGGTAGACATAGTTATCAAAACCATTATTATCTCCTGCGGTTCCATAGGCAAGAAAAGCCACCTGGATGGTATCGTCAACCTGGGCGTTGATCTCTTCCAGGGGAATTTTAAACTCATACACCTTGTGCTCATAGTCGACTCGATCCGTATACGCCATCGATGTAGCACCGTACTCCTGATGAGCGTCGTTGATAACAAAGCTCTTGGATCCTCCTGAAGTAAGTATCTCTATGCCGGCCCAATCTCTTCCGTGATCCAGTGTATTGTCCGGAGTAAAATCCAGGACACCATACAAATATTCACCGTCTGTCTTAATATACCCATATGAATACCCATTGGGATGTCCCGTAATGGGAGCTGAAAATTCCTCGAATAACACTTCGGGAAGGGCATCGGATGAAGTAATCATTCCATCAACAACTATCGGAGCCTCCTGAGACAGTTTGACAGAGTAGAAACCTTCTTTGGGATACCTGAAAGGAGATGCCTTTCTGCTTTCCAGATCCTCCTCCCTGGCATTTAAAGAAAGCAGGACTCTCCTGCTTTCGGGGATATCATCCCAAACAATTTCCAAAGTGGAATTGTAGGCATCAATCACATCACGATCATCTGACAGGAGCTTGGCGAGGACATCCTCACCTTTTGTGATGTTAACAGCATTGTTCGGTTCCAGAAATTCCCTGTCTGCGATCAGTGCGATGTTATCAATGTTTGCTGCATCCATACCCTTTTGGGTGACTCGAACATTGACCGGACCGCTTTGGTCTTTCATCCATGGTGTCAGATCTAATTCTTTTGTCTGGTACTGGATTCCGAAATGGAGTGTGCCTGCATCAATCCATGACCCGCTGTCAGGATCCTGAATCTGGATATAGAAGGAACCGGGCATTTCACATCCGTATGCTGAGGTGACAACCTTGGAGACACTCTTCTGATCCGTACTTCTGTCAAAGACGACCAGATATGCATTGTAATAGCAGGATCCAAGATCTTCGTAGGCCCAATCAATAAAGGCCAACTTGCTGCCTTCATCGGACCACCTTAAATCGTTAATACTTGGATATCCATCCACATACCCTACCCTTGGAGATTCATGTACAATCTCACAATCACCGTTATTGTCACAGACCTTAACGGTCCAGGATGCCCCGCTGTTGTCGATAAAGGCAAAACTGTTACCATCCGGGCTCTTGATTAGTTCAGGGCGAAATTCATTCGGGGGATTATAATTCCAACCCGGGGATAGACCGCTTGCGAGATTCATTGGCGTGGCTCCTCCGGAGGCATCCACGAGCCGAAAATTTTCCTCAGGCGGATTCCAGTCATCACCCCCAGAAAGAGTACTGAAGAAGATTTTTTCATTGCCGATCCAATCCAGTTTTATCAATTCACCACTTATTGGACAAATTTCAACGATTTCCCCTGTAAGGTCCGTGATATAAATCATGTCATTCGAATAATATGCGAGTCTTTGGCCATTAGGAGACCAGACAGGAGGTTTATCATTATCAAGGACGGCAATCGTAACCTTTTCTGAGCCATCGGTCCCGGCAATCCGTAGTTCGTTTTGAACGGAGTAGTAATTATATGCGATATAGGCGCCATTCGGGGAAATAGCGATGTCAGAAAAACCGGTGGCTCCGGAAGGTTCAATAAGTGAAAGATTTTCTCCGAATTGATCTATACTCCATAATTGATATGAGGTCGTATCTTCTATCTTATTGTATTGTTCTAACACAAAGTAAAGGCTGTTCCCATCAACCGACATCGAAATCCCACTACTATTATAATAATCCTTATAAAACCTGTAGCTGTAAGCGGCATCCTCCGTCCATGGAGTCAGTCTTGTTATATCTTCTCCGGCAGGTCCCATGCGATAGAGACCTGCAGGATATTCAGGAAAATCTGTATTATTTCGTCCTATCATAAAAATTATACCACTTTCATCAGGAAGCCACTGCCAGGAATTATAGCTGTAAAAAGGTCCAAGATGCGGCAAGAAGCATGTAAGGTTGGTCTGCAACAGAAATTCCGTGCCTATGGCGTCGGTCAATGGAGAGAGGTTATTATCCACAGTGACGATCAGACTCCCCAGGACTACACCTTGCTCTGAGACAACCTGTATGGTGTAATCACCGTCCTTAACAAGTCGGCCATCTTCATCAAGACCATCCCAGGTAACAAACACTCCGGTGGTGTTTTCAAAGTCCTCTCCTGAAAAGGTTCTGATCACATTACCATCTGAATCCACAATGATGACACGTACGGTTTGTGGTTCGCCTATGCTGAAAAAGAACTCTGTGGAATCACCTGTACCATCTCCGTCAGGGGATATAAATCGTTCTGAAAGCCACATATTGGAATCCTGAACTCCAAGAAAGCGTGATGCGCTGTTGTTGTTCTCCTCTTGTTCCCGGATTATGTCGTCGGCATCAACGGTGACCATAATCTTGTGGACGCCGGATTTTCCGGTGGTGTCATAGTAAAAAGTGATTGTACCCTGGGAATTGCCGGGGACAAGATCTATATTCCCGGAGGCAATCACGGCGCTTCCATCATACACTGTGACCGGAACATTGGATTTATCCTGTTCACCTCTGTTCTGGACCGTTGTCTGAATGGAAACCATGTCTCCATCCCTGGCGATCGAAGGAGTAAAGACAATGGAACTGGTTGAAACTGTGAAGTCCGGAAAACTAAGAATATCCAGAGTTGTAAAGGCCTCATTGTCATCCTCTCTCAGCTCCGGAACCTGATTCAACGGATCGACCCGGATATAGATAATTCTTTCCCCTGTTTCATCGATGTTAGCCCAGTTAAAAACAACACTCGTGCTCTGTCCCGAGGCAATGGAGGGAACAGTCCGGGTGCCGAGGATGACAGGCTCCTCTCCAGGCAGACTTTTGGCGAACCGCACCTCTATGTTTTCTGCAATGGTAGGGCCGTTATTCGTTATGTTTGCCGAGATGGATGCATCCCCACCCTGGTTGGCAGGTGAAGGTGTAATCGCTATATCCTCATGGAAGATATGCAGATTGGGATTTGTCAAGGGATTAACAGTGACAGGGGTAAATGCCTGGTTGTTATCTTCAGAGAGCTCCGTAAACGTGTTATTCGGGTCCGCCTGGACAGTGAGATTAAGGTTGCTTCCTGCGACACTTGCCGTCCATTGCAGTTCATGTTCAATGGTCATACCGGCAGGGATATCCACAGTGATCGAGGCGATCTCTACAGGTTGGCCCGGATCATCAATATAATATCTCAGCAAAACATCATATGCGTTCATGGTACCGTTGTTTCGGATATGCGAAGTTATAAAAATGTCCTGCATCAAATCCGCTGTCATCGGTGATGAACTGATGCCGGATGATTCAATTTCAAAATCATGGGACGCTTCGGGGTAAAGCATCTTCAGAGCTATATTATTTGATTCGCTTGATTCATTTACCTGCCCTTCTGGATCAACAGAAACATAGAACCTGTGAGAATCACCGTCCGTAATAGTCACCGTAAAGGTCACGGTTTCGCTGGAGGCTCCGGAAACGGCAAGAACCTGTTCCGCGATCTTGTTTGACTCTGACATCACGTCTTCATATAAAAACACTTTTACTTCAGGGACACCTGTCAAGCCGTTATTTCTGATCAGTGTATCGATTTGCACTTCCTGGGGAAGCCTTGTAACTGCTTCAGGGGTCAAAGATATCTCTCCGGTCTCTACAGACAGATCCGGATCGACTCTCACCTTCCATATGGCTCTGACAGCCAATGCAGTCTGAAAGGGGCTCGCATACCAGCTCCCGTCTTCTGACTGGAGAGACTCAATGTAATCCAGTGCATCATTAGTAATATTTGAAGACACACCTAATTCTTTCAGGGCCAAAATGGCAACTGCCGTGTCATAGACGGTACTCGGGCTATTCCCGAAACCTCCATCCGTGTTCTGTTTTCCAAGAAGCCACAGGATACCGTTTTCAATCTGGTCTTGCAGTTCGTAGATATCCCTGAAGTGACAAAAAGCAGGCAACACATTCGTTGTAGTCAGAATAAGGCTTTCCTGGTCTCCATTCCCCCACCCAAAGTCAGGATTCTGTTCTGACTTAAGGTATTCTATGGCCGACCCGATTACGTCATAATCAGAATAGTCAGCTGCGGCTAGGGCACTCAAGGCCAGGGAGGTATCCATGGGATTGCTCGTATAGTTAGTGTGGCTTCCCCATCCCCCGTCGGTGTTCTGCCTTAGAAGCAATTCATTCAGTGATTCGGAAACGTCCCCTCCAGACAGGATAGTAGCTTCAATCTTTCTGGAAAGGTAATCCGTATTCAGTGATGCGTTATCCCTCAGCCACTGGAGCCCCAGAGCATGATTCAGGTCAGCAGTTGAGAAATTCCGCAAAGCCAAAACAGCCTCAGAGGTATCCCTTTCAATGGTTTGAGAGGAGTCTTTCCAGCTTCCGTCATCCATTTGATTTGCAATCAACCACTCCACGCCATCATTGATCTCCGGAGGAGCGGTCCTTGGATCATAGGACGGGGGCGTCATGCCCGGATTTTCAGGAATATCTTCGATAAGAGTTATATCCGGTATTAATCTGGCTTTACCGTCCGTAAGAGCGGAAAACCATGTTACACAGTTATTAATGATGTTCCTTACAGCCTGGAGGTCTTCATCCTGCGCAAGGGTTTCAGGCTTTGTGATGAGTATAAAACCGATTTTAAATTCTTTTTGTGATTCTTCAGGCCCAGGAAACCTTTCGCCCTCTGCCGCTATAATATTGTCAATAGAAATATCATGACGTATCCCTGTAATAATAGCTCCTTCATCAGGAAGAGTTTCAGGGTCTATGTTCGGATTTTCTATTAAAAACATCGGGGGCACTTCCGATTTATCTATTAGTCCCATCAAATATAAATCGAGCGGACCATAGTATTTATACCCGGGAAGAGATGTGAATGTCCCGTCACCATTGTCCTGCCACCTGTTACCGTACATCACAGAACCTTTGGAATCAAAAAGGTAACTCCAATGAGCATCGGCGCTTCCGAGAATATCCCCGCTTATGGTTCCGTCAGTTTTTTGATAATTTACATAGGCGCCCCATCGGTGCATGATCTCATGGCATAGAGTTCTCATGGTTAATGCAAGATCGGGATCGAGTGGATCAGAGGTATTATTCTCTATATACCCCATGTCGATAGTCCCCTGAAGCACTCCATTACTGCCAAAGTAAGAGGAATTATCAAAAATATCTTTTCCTATTCCATAAACGTCATTTCTTACAGGCTGATAAAATCCGGCAGCTACAACATCTTTCCCGGCAATTTGATATTGGGGCATCTGAAAGTCAAAATTAGAGAATATTACAAGAAAATCGTATTTATCATCGTGGCTTGTATAAAATTCTTTTGCGATTATTTGACGCGGTATAGCGTTAGCAGGATCATCAAGGGTTGGTGTATTGTAATCTCCTACCACCTCGATGACTGAAATATCATCATAATTCTGGATAGTAGCCGCGGTAAATTCCTGGGCAAAGGAAGGACCAGCTATGAATAGAGCGAAAAAAAGAAATATAAAGACAGAGATATTATAATAGTAATTTAAACCCTTATGATTTAAACACCTTCTCCCCATGATATTACCTCGCTATAAAATTTAATGTTTTATAATTTAAATCACTAATGTCCAGTTAACAATCGAATAATTTCAACTGGTTATCTGATTGTTGCTTTATGTTTATGCATTTTGAATCATTAACTAACTGAATTAACGATGTTTTTTCAAAAAGGG
>JASFHE010000398.1:0-6439 GCA_050123415.1 Desulfobacteraceae bacterium
GCGCCAAGGGTTATAACCCTGTCTCCCGGCTTTACCATATCCTTTAAAAGAGCCAGGATATCCTCTTTATTTTCTGCAAGATGCACCTCTTTATGCCCGTGCTCCTTTATCCCTTTAAAAAGCCATTGTGAGTCCACGCCCTCAATTGCCTTTTCACCCGCGGGATAGATAGGAGCGATAATCAGCACATCCGAATGATTAAAGCTTATGACAAACCGGTCATACAGCTCTTTAGTTCTGGTATACCTGTGCGGCTGAAAAACAACGACCAGCCTGTCCTCAGGCCATGCCTCCCTTGCGGCTTCGAGTGTTGCCATTATTTCGGTGGGGTGATGTCCATAATCATCTATTACCAGCACACCGCTTTTTTCGCCTTTTTTCTGGAACCTTCTTGCAAGGCCCCCAAGGTCTGCTAATCCTTTTTTAATATCCTTCAGGTCAATATTAAGCTCAAGCCCGACTGCCACTGCCGCAAGCGCGTTTAGCACACTGTGGTTGCCCGGCATCCCTACCTTTATTCGACCAAGATTTTCGCCTTTGTAGAGCACCTCAAAATCGGTACTTGATGAATCCTTTACTAAATCCGTTGCCCTTAAATCGGCCTGTGATGTAAGGCCATAGGTAATATAGCGTTTTTTAAGTCTCGGGATGATATTCTGTATCTCCTCATTATCCAGGCAGAGAATAGCTGTCCCGTAGAAAGGAATCTTGTTTATAAAATTTACAAATGTATCCCTGATCCGGTCCATGTCCCCATAGTGATCCATATGCTCCCGGTCTATGTTTGTAACGACTGCGATCGTCGGAGACAGGGCCATGAATGACCCGTCACTTTCATCGGATTCAGCAACCAGGATATCTCCCTGCCCGAGCTTGGCGTTTGAACCACCCCATATATCAAGCCTTCCGCCTATGAGTATTGTCGGATCCAGTTCAGCGGCAGTCACTATGGATGCCACCATTGATGTTGTGGTAGTCTTCCCGTGGGCGCCTGCTATTGATATCCCGTATTTAAGCCGCATCAGTTCTGCAAGCATTTCAGCCCTTGGAATAACCGGAATATAGTTTTCATTTGCGGCCACTACCTCGGGATTGTCAGGTAATACGGCAGATGAATAGACCACAACATCCGCGTCCTCGACGTTTTCTGCGTTATGGCCGATAAACACTTTCCCTCCAAGACCGGCTACACGCCTTGATGCTGCCGAATCCTTTATATCACTGCCGCTTACCCTGTATCCGAGGTTAAGTAAAAGTTCGGCAATACCGCTCATGCTGATGCCGCCAATGCCTATAAGATGTATGTGTTTTGTTTTTTCAAAAGTTTTCATTTTTTATTCTAATTTTCACCTGTCAGTTTACACATTTGATCAGCAATAACCTGTGCCGCATCGAGTCTGGCAACCTTCCTGCTGTTTTCACCCATATTTTTGAGCAACACTCTGTTATTCATAAATTCAATCAATTTTTCCGCCAGTTTTTCTCCATCAAGCATATCCTGCATCATCATCTCTGCACCGCCTGCCCTTACAAGGGCCATGGCATTTGATACCTGATGGTTGTTCGCCGAAGCGGGAAGCGGGATAAGGACAGCCGGCCTTCCCATTGCCGCCAGCTCAAAAATTGTTCCTGCCCCGGCCCTTCCGATAAAGATATCCGCGCTTTCATATGCCCGGGGCATATCATCTATAAACGCGCTGATTTCTCCTTCCAGACCTTGCTCTTTATATTCCTTAACAACCCTTTCATAATCATATTGACCGGCATGATGAATAACCCCCGGTATTATTCCCTTTTCTTTCATGATACCCAGGGCCTCAATAAACACACTGTTCACGGCAACAGCGCCCTGACTTCCTCCGGTAACAAATATAGTAAAAACATCCTTTTGCCTGGCCCGGGACTCAGTCTCCTTTGCGAACACATCACGAACAGGGTTTCCGGTCATATAAAATTTCCCCTCGGGGAAATGCCCCCTGCTTTCTTCAAATGAGATAAAAATCCTGTCAACCACCCTGCTCAACAGCCTGTTCGTAAGGCCCGGATATGAATTCTGCTCATGTATTACAACCGGGACCCTCATCAACTTACCCGACATACATAACGGCCCGGAAGAATATCCTCCTACACCCAGGATTATAGCAGGTGCAGTCCTTTTAATAATCCCAATGGACTGAAAAAGACTTCCCGGCAATTTAAACAGAGACAACAGGGCTTTTACGATTCCCTTCCCTTTGATGCCCTCAACATTCAGGCATTCCTGCCTGAATCCCGCCTTATTGAGTATCCGCGACTCGATCTCCCTGCCTGCAGTAACAAAGAGTATTTCCGAATCAGGACATCTCCTTTTAAATTCATTACCAACTGCGATCCCCGGAAACAAATGCCCGCCTGTACCGCCACCTGCGATTATGATCCTGAGTTTTTTCTCCCCTGTTTCTATTTCACCCTCATCCATTGGCCTTAACAGGCTCTATAAAATTGTATTAACCCTTACACCTTAGACTTTCGACTTAGACCTTAGACCTATCTTTTACCTGCTTCGCGCCGATATACTCATTAAGATACCGATCGCCGCCAGATTAACCATGAGGGATGATCCCCCATAGCTTAAAAAGGGTAATGTGAGGCCTTTTGTTGGCAAAAGCCCCATTACCACACCCATATTAATCACAATCTGCAGGCCCAGCAGTATTGTAATTCCAAGAGCAAGGTAACTGCTGTAAAGGTCCGAGGCATCCAGTGATATTTTTATTCCTCTTATTATCAATATGGAAAACAGTATCAAAATGACTATAACACCAATCAATCCCAGCTCTTCGGCCATGATTGAAAGTATAAAATCCGTATGTGGTTCCGGCAGATAACCCAGTTTCTGTTTACTGTTTCCAAGACCAACACCCAGAACGCCTCCCGAACCGAACGCGTAGAATGAGTGAATTATCTGGAAACCAAGATCATGTGCATAATCCCACGGCCTCATAAATGCAAGCAGGCGGTTCCACCTGTATTCAGCGTGAGTAATCAGCCAGAGTATCATCGGGCAGGCTATGATAGCCATCCCGAGGAGATGAAGCAGGTTCAGTCCGGCAACAAACAGTAAAATCATAAGCCATGAGCCTATTATGACTGTTGTTCCCAGGTCAGGCTGGATCAGGATCATGTACATAAAGGCCCCCACAACAAGAAGGTGAGGCAACAGTCCCTTTGAAAAACTGGACATGTTGGTTCCCTTTTTCGACATGGAATATGCCATATACACAGCCAGAGACAGTTTAACCAGTTCGGACGGCTGAAGGCCGAAAGTCCCTATATCTATCCACCTAGTTGCTCCGTTCACCTCCTTCCCGATACCGGGAATAAAAAGCAGGGCCAGCAGTATAAAACTTATTACCAGGGCCGGATAAGCCAGTTTACGATAAAGCTCTACAGGGATATTTTTTGCTATTATTAAAAAAAATACCCCGACCAGGGCAAAAAGGGTCTGTCTTTTCAGATAGAAATAACTGTCGTGGAGTTTATAATCAGCCAGTATTGAACTGGAGCTGTAAATAGCTACCAGCCCGATTCCCAGTAACATGACAGCGGGAATCAGGATAAAAAAATCATATCCTCCGGTTGCCTTCTCCGTTTTAGCCATCAATCAAGCCTTTTACCTTTTCTTTAAATACCCTGCCTCTTTGACCGTAATCAGTAAACATATCAAAACTGGAGCACGCCGGCGCCAGCAGTATTACGTCATCTTCAACCGCGTCTGAATACGCCTTTTTAACAGCATCTTCCATATCATCTGCAAACTCGTACGGGATTTCATTATCAAAGGCATCACCTAACATGGACCGTGCCTCACCTATAAAAATTCCCTTTTTCACACGGGACATTGATGCCCTTACAAGGGGATCATAATCTCCACCCTTGTGTATTCCCCCGGCTATTAAAATCACCGGTCTGTCAAACACCTCCAGTGATCTTACAGCAGCATCTACATTGGTAGCCTTTGAATCGTCATAAAAATCCACTCCTGCTATCCTGGCTACATGCTCAACTCTGTGAGGAAGCCCTTTAAAATCAAGTATTACTTCCTGTATAAAATTTGTCTCAACTCCTGCGCAAAGGGCAACAAGGACCGCCCCCATCAGATTTCCAAGATTGTGAGTCCCCGGCAGCAAAAAGCCGTCAACATTGAAAGACTGCTTCGCCTTTCCCGGAATACAGGCAGCAAGCCTGTTTCCGTCTATATAAGCGTCGCGCCCATCCGCTTTTTCCATGCCATAACGCAGAACAGTTACTCCGCTTTCCGGCTTAAAAACGTGCAACAGAGGATCATCATCGTTTAAAACAGCATACCGGCCTGGTCCCTGGTTTCTGGTGATGCTGTATTTTGACCTCACGTAGGCATCAAAACTTTCATACCTGTCAAGGTGGTCGGGTGTTATATTCAGTATCAGCGAAACAAACGGGTTAAACTTTTCTGCCGTGTCCAGTTGAAAACTGCTTACCTCAACAAGTACATAATCGGCGGCCATATTACCTGAAGCATATTCCATAAGCGGTGTCCCAATATTCCCGCCTGAAAACAGACTTAAACCCGCTCTTTTTATTATCTCTTCAACTAAAGTAACGGTTGTTGTCTTGCCGTTTGTCCCTGTTACCGCCAGAATGGGGGTATTAAACATCCTCGATGCTGCCTCAAGCTCCCCCAAAACGGGAATCCCGGCATCTCTTGCTGCTGCCAGCGGTGTTATATCAAGCGGCACACCCGGACTTACAATAATCATGTCCGCGTTTATAAAGGTTTCAATCCGGTGCTCACCGATTTCAAGTTTTATTCCTGAGTCCCTGACCTCCTTTAAAATATCTTTATCAAGCTCCGGTTCCGGCTTTATATCTCCTATTGTTACATCTGCACCGCGTCCCGAAAGACACTTTGCAGAGGAAAGACCGGATTTGCCAAAACCAACTACCAGTATTTTTTTATTCCTGAACTTCATATTACCTGAGCTTCAGTGTGCTCATGGATAAAAGTGTTAAAATGATAGCAATTATCCAGAAACGTACTGTAACCTTGGACTCCGGCCAGCCTTTAAGTTCAAAATGATGATGGACCGGGGCCATCCTGAAAATTCTTTGCCCCCCGGTAATCTTAAAATAAGAAACCTGGAAAATTACTGACAATGCCTCAAACACAAAAAGCCCCCCGACAATTAACAGTGTGATCTCCTGCTTGGTTATCACTGCCACGGTTCCCAGGATTGCGCCAAGCGGAAGAGATCCTACATCACCCATAAACACTTCAGCAGGATAGGAATTGAACCATAAAAACCCGAGCCCGGCACCGACTATTGCTCCGCAAAGCACTGCGAGTTCTCCGCTTCCAGGCACATACGGGAGTAGCAGGTAGGAAGCGAAATTTATATTTCCTGAAACGAATGAAAAAACAATATAACTCATAAAGGCTATAACGATCGGGCCAATGGCCAGACCGTCAAGTCCGTCTGTTAGATTTACCGCGTTGGAAAACCCGACAATTATAAGTACGGCAAACGGGATGTACCAGACGCCCAGGTCAGGGGAGATATTTTTAAAAAACGGCACATTAAGCTGTGTATCAAACCCCGGATAGTAATAAAGAGCCAGACCGATCGGCAGTGCCACAAGAACCTGGAGAATAAGCTTTCCCTTTACACTGAGTCCGTCACTGCTTTTTTTTGATATCTTGAGCCAGTCATCCCTGAAACCTATCAATCCGAAAAAGAGCGCGGCATAAAGTGTAAGCCATGGATAAATGTTGCTCAACTCTCCCCACAGCAGTACAGATATCATAATAACTGAGATTATTATGCATCCGCCCATGGTTGGTGTCCCGGCTTTTCCAATATGATTTTTAGGACCATCATCCCGGATATACTGTTTGAGCTGCATGGAACCCAGTTTTTTAATAGCCCATTCACCGAAAAGAATAAAAAAGACAATCGATGTAAGGGTTGCCAGGACAGTCCTGAATGAATGATACCTGAATACATTCATCCAGGTGTCATCCAAATTAAAAAAATAAATTAACTTATGCAGCATTTCTTCTTCTTTTCGATTTAGAGCCCTCTGATTCAAGAGCTGAAATTACCGTATCAAGAAACTGATTCATCCTGAACGGCTTTTTTAAATGTGCAAACACCGGCATGGACTCCTTACTGATAAGAGCATTGTCCATCGGTTCTCCACTGATCAATATAACCTTTTCCTTTCGACCTTTTTTTTTCATCTTCTTTATAAGTTCGAGACCATTAAGCTGCGGCATATTGACATCTGTTATAAGAAGGTCGAATCGGTGGTTCCGCAACTGATTAAGGGAATCCTTCCCGTCTTTAGCCAGGGTTACACTGTACCCTTCCTGTATAAGGGCATCGGACAGCAGGGCCCTTATTCCTGCCTCATCATCAAC
>JASFHE010000399.1:0-6428 GCA_050123415.1 Desulfobacteraceae bacterium
TTAAAGACTATGTTGATGAGTTGATTATTGTTGATACCGGTTCAACAGACAGTACAGTTGATATCGCAAAAAAATATACTGACAAGATTTACTTTCATCCATGGGAAAACAGTTTTAGTAAGGCGAGAAATCAGGCACTCAGTTATGCGACAGGAGACTGGGTATTCCAGATAGATGGTGACGAGGAATTGATGGAGGGAAGTGGAGAACTGCTCCGAAAAACAGTCCAGGAAGCTGTCAATGAGGATGTGATTAATGTGAAATTACTTTGCAGCTATTCTGATGGGGCAAAGACTTCGATGCATTACTTTGAACGGATATTCAGAAACAATGGAATTATTCACTATGAAGGACGAGTTCACAATCGAATTGTAGGCTATAAAAGCCCCAGATATTCAAGGATTGAGCTATGGCATTACGGATATGATGTTGAGGAAGATAAAGCTCAGCAAAAATTTGAGAGAACGACAGGATTATTAAAAAAAGATATAGAAGATGACCCCCAAAATCCTCTTCCACATCACTATTTAAGCAGTTCTTATTTGTCAAAGAATATGTTTAAGGAGGCATTAAAAGAAGCGGAACTTGCAATCCAACTTACGGAAAGGTTAGAAAATAGAGATCATATCTATGCGTGGACCTATTATAATGCATCCATGTCTTTGTTTAGATTAGGAGAACATGAAAAAGCCATAGAATACTCATTAAGGGCTCTTAGGATATATCCAGATAATCTTGACTCCTATTATATGTTGACAATTATTACAGGAGAAAAAACTGAATGGGAAGCTGTTTGCAAATATGGAGAAAACTATATCCGGGTCTGGAGAGAACTTAAAGATAATCCTGAAAAAGCTGAGATGTCGATAAACACAACTATAAGTGAAGCTCCTGCAATATATATGTTGCTTGGACACGCCCACCATGCTGATAAAGCTTATAGAGAAATGGATGAGTGTTACAGTAGAGCCTGTGATACAGCTAATGAAAAATGGCAGGTCTTTTGGAATATTGGAGCTTATCACCTTGATAAATCCGGGGATATGGATCTGGCAGAGAAATACCTGAATCTTTCGAAATTAGAAGCACCGGATGAGCATAATGTTTGGTATATGCTTGCCAAATACCATAATAAATGTGGAAATAAAAATGATGAGATCAGCACTCTGGAAAAGGTAATAGAAATAGGTACAGAAGAAGATTTTATTTATAACCGGCTTCTCACATTATATGCTGAAAAAGAGATGAATGATAAGGCATTATTTCTGTTAAGTTCCATGGAAAAAATAGATATTTCTTTATATTCTCATCTCCTCAAGCTTGGAAACAGTTATATCGAAACTGGCAATCTGGAACTGGCTTTTCAATGCTATACGAAAGCTGCTGAATCAAAACCCAATAGTCCGGAAGCATGGAGTATTTTATCTGAAATAACATATTCACTGGGCAAATTTGAAGATTCCAAAGTTTTTGCAGAAAAAGCGCTTGAATTTAATGAGAATGATCTATCAAACCTGCTTACAATGTGTGACCTGACCTTAAAACTGGGAGACATTGAATCCCATATCAATTATTGTGACAAAATACTGGATAATTTAAACCTCAATAGAAGCCGGACGCTTGAAGGATTCAACGATCTGAAGGAAGTTTTTATTGAAATAAACGATTCTACAGGAAACATTAATTCTTTAAAAATAAACAGTATTATTAATCAATTGGATTCATATATAAGTCCTTCTGCCTGACAAAATAAATAATATTTTCGTATAAAAAACGCCAATATTGGTATTCCTCCGAATATCAATATTGGCGTTTTTTTTCTGACACTTTAGGTTCCTGATTCTGGTGGGGCATAAAATCCCACCCTGCGTCACCAAGTAACAGTTTTTGTAGGGTGGCATTTTATATGCCACCGCTTTAAAAAGTCAGATCAGACGAAATATCATGATATTAATATATGGTTATCTATCTTATTTGATTAGATTTTTAGCACATTATTACTCACTGGATATTTTATTCCATTACATACAGCAGAAAATTCTTACCAAAATCCCATCAAACCCTCTTTTTAATTTTTTTTAACCTCCTTTAAAAATATTTAAAGTTTACTCAACCTAATCCCGATATTACTTTCAAACACAGGGTAAGTGGAGGAAAGGCAGGTGAATTTAAGACTGTAATATTCCACAAAAACTCAGGCAAGGATGCCAATAAATTTTTCAACGGTTATTTGATAGCCGAAAATTAAAAACTTTTTTATTTAATCATGGAGGATTAAAACTATGGGATTAAGAATTCAAAACAACATCGCGGCAATGAACGCACACAGAAATTTAACTCAGACAGATTCAATGATGTCCAAATCATTGGAAAGGCTGTCATCCGGTTACAGGATCAACAAGGCTGCTGATGATGCTGCAGGTCTTGCTATTTCTTCTGCCTTCAGGGCTGATATAGCATCATACAAACAGGCCAGCAGAAACGTGTCCGAAGCTAATGCACTGGCACAGGTTGCTGAAGGTGCATACGACCAGGTAAGCAACATGCTGGTAAGGCTGAAAGAACTTGCAACACAGGCTTCTTCTGCCAACGCCGGTTCGAACCTTGACAAGATCAATGATGAAGGTAATGCCCTTATGAATGAAATTGACCGTATCGCAAATGCAACTGAATATGCAGGAACCAAGCTTCTTGATGGTTCATTTGGCGTTACTGTCAGTGCTGGTGGCACAATAACTGCTGGACAGGGATTTATATCAGCATCAGGTCTACAGAGTGGTGTAACATACAATTTAGGCATAACTGCCGGATCAGGCACTGGCCAATTTGATATAACTGTTACTGCGACTATAGGTGGGAAAAGTGTCGCTACAACATTATCTGACGTAGATGTGTCGCAAACTGCCGGTGATGAGACAACTATTAATTTTGCAGCACTTGGATTGACATTGACTGTAGATAATAATTTTGATTCAGGCGCTGATGGTGGCGATATTGTAGCCAATGCCGGAACTGCTGCAAACTTCCAGGTGGGCGCCAAAAATACCGTAGACGATCGTGTTGGTATTTCTTTAAACTCAGTAAGCACTTCAAGTCTTAGCCTTAACCTTAACTCAATGCTAACAGCTGATGACGCTCAGACATTTCTAACCACCATTGATAATGCTATAAACACATTGAATGATGCTCGTGGTGGGATTGGTGCTATCCAGAACAGACTCGGCTATGCTGCCGCTAACCTTTCAACAACCATTGAAAATGTCCAGGCAGCGGAATCTGTAATCAGGGACGTGGATATGGCCTCAGAAATGACATCCTTTACAAAGAGCCAAATACTTATGCAGGCTGGTACAGCGATGCTTGCCCAGGCAAATATGGCTCCGCAGAATATACTGTCTCTGATTGGATAGTATTAAGCTGAAAGCTCAAAGCTCTAAGCTGAAAAAAACCATTAAAACCAAACCCCGTTTCCGGATTTCCGGGGACGGGGCTTTTTTATGATTAAAAACTTAATCCCAAAGACGCCAGGAGTTATTTATTTAAAAATAAGACCTTAGCGCACTTTACATCTTTGTTTACCCCGTGAAACCTATTTTGCAGTTGTTTCACCGGGGTGGTTAAGCTTTTTTACTTTTTTGGCAAACATCTTGCTATTCTTAAATAAAACACCGGTTTTATTTAAGTTTTCGGCATTTTTTTCCGATATTAAAGCTAAAGCGGGAACAAATTTCCCGAGGTAGCGGTTTAAAATACATGGAGGTATTATGGCTACAAGCACCAACCTTATAAGCGGTCTTTCAAGCGGATTTGACTGGCGATCAATGATAGACCAGTTGATTGCGATCGAATCAGCACCGGTTCAACTAAAAGAGTCTCAGAAAAGTGACTATGAGGCCCAGTTATCGGAATGGCGCTCCTTTAATACTACTTTGCTCAGCCTCAAAAGCTCTGCCCAGGCACTTTCCGATCCTGACGATTTTTTTATATATTTTTCTAACATGTCATCTGACAATGCAGATGTGGATGCCGAAGATCTTCTCTCAATTTCTTCAACATCATCTGCTTCACCTGGCTCCTACTCCATACAGGTAAATAATATTGCTGTTGCTCAGAAACTTTCTTCATCCTCATTTTCCGACTTTTCAGAAGCGTTGGGCAGTGATTACGCCGGAGACATTATTATAAACGGTAATGTTATCTCAATCTCCGAGACCGATGGACTTGACGATATACGAAATAAAATAAACAGCGCCAATTCAGGCAGTAATCCGACCGGTGTTACCGCAAGTATCATTACATATGCTTCCAATGATTATCGTCTGATACTTACAAGCAGTGAAACAGGAGAAGACGGTATAAGCCTCCGGAACGGATCTTCAAATGATCTCCTGGAACTGTTTGGCTGGAAAGATAATTCAGAGTCTTTGAAAAACAGCATTACCGGTGGTTTCCAGTCAGATGCGTTTACCAGTACAACCCAGGATATAAAAACACTCCTCGGGCTTTCGACAAATCAGTCAGGCGATATCTATATAGGCGAACAGGAAGTAAATATTAATTTCGCAACTGATTCTCTTGAAGAAATTAAAAATAAAATTGATGAATTGACAGGTATTTCTGCATCCCTCGTTACTCATGATGTTGATGGAGAAACCAGGTACAGGCTTCAGGTTGAAGGGGCACCACTGACATTTTCTGATTCCCAGAATATACTCGAAACTCTAGGAGTTATCTCAACCGGCAACAGTGATGTTCAGGGGACATCTTCCGGAAATACCATGACTTCCAACGGTGAAAACATTACTGCTGATACTCTTTTAAGTGACATTGACGGTTATCTTTCATGGGATTCAGGTGATTGGATAGAAATAACAGGAGATGACCATGACGGAATTCCAATAAGCGGTTCATCATTTACCATAGAATCATCATCAACCGTGCAGGACCTTCTTGATGCTGTGGAATCGGCATATGGAGGTAATGTAACTGCACGTGTTACTTCTGACGGGACCATTGAAGTTGAAGACAAGCAGACAGGAACAAGTCAGATTACCGTCAGTCTTTCTTCTCACATTACAAATGGCGCCCTTGACTGGGGATCTTTTGGAGTTGCTGGCACAGTAAGGAAACGTGAACTGGTGGCAGGTCAGGATGCATCGGTTACTATTGACGGGGTTGAAGTTACCAGAAGTAATAATATTATTGATGATGTTATAAGCGGTGTTAACTTGACCCTTAAGGACTCTGATGCAGGCACTACGGTTACCCTTAATATTGAAAGAGATATAAGTGCAATATCCAAAAAGATAAGCACCTTTGTGGACGCATATAATGAAGTAGCATCATATATAAACGCACAGCAGGAATATAACGAAGAAGAAGAGACAACAGGCGGTGTTCTTTTTGGTGACGGGACCTTATCTTCAGTAAAATCTGACCTTTCCTCTCTTCTTGTTGAACCCATATGGGGTGTGTCTAAAGAATACTCAATTCTTGGTCTTGTGGGTATTAACCTGGACAATGAAGGGCTGCTCAACATTGACAGTGAGAAACTGAATGGATTCCTTGAGACTAATTTCTATGATGTCCAACAGCTATTTTCCGCTGTTGGATCTTCAGATTCAGGGAACATAGAATTTATATCAAACACCGGAGATACAGAAGCAGGTGAATTCACGGTTAATATAACGCAGGCCGCAACCAGAAACAGCTCAACGAGCGACAACGCCTTATCCGGCACACTGGCTTCGGGTGAAACTCTCACTGTTACGGATGGTGACAGTATTGCAACCATAACACTTACTGCAGGTATGACAATATCTGATGTAATTAATGCGGCCAATACTGAATTTGATACCGTCTATACAGAGATATTGGCGGGGGCTACAGCAGTAGAGGCAGGTTCAAACCCGGTAACAGCATCAACCACATGGGATTCACTTGATGTGGGCGGTATTGATGATGGCGATATAATTTCTTTCAGCGGAACAAACCGAAATGGAGATGAGGTCGAGGGTTCCTATACCATTGATAATGCTGCTACAGATACAATCCAGGGACTTTTATCTGAAATAGAATCTACATTCGGAGATATTTCTGTCAAAATTGATAATGACGGACATATAATAATCACTGATGATCTGGAAGGTAACAGTTCGTTATCAATAAGTTTTGACTACACGGGTACCCCTGATATATTCGGGACTGTAAACACTTCAAATACAGGCGGTCATGAAGGAAGGTTTGCCATGGATATTACCGCGTCAAATGACGGCTTTGATCACCTGGCGCTTACGAATAATAGTTATGGAAGTGACTACAGCTTTACCATCGAGGAAAACAATGAGCTTTTCTGGAACAACAGTTCTACGCCAATCGATGTTGACAATGGTAAGGATGTTGCGGGAACCATAAACGGAGAATCTGCA
>JASFHE010000400.1:0-6409 GCA_050123415.1 Desulfobacteraceae bacterium
CATTTGGCATCCTCCGTTTATATCATTGGTTCTATTGGTTACTTCCTTTTACAGGTGAGTTGATTACAGGAATAATATCCGTTTATTTAACAGGCAAGGTGTGTGCCATAATCCCGTCCATGAAAAAAGCAGGGAATCATCTGTTATTGTTGATTAATTCAGCAATAACCTTTTCGATTGAGATGGAATATAATCCACTGGATGTAATACTTTTTTCCAGTTTGTAAAAAAAACGGACAACCACAGAAAGTGCAGTATCAACATAGAAAGATTACCAACTCATAACTTTAATGTATCGCCATTCCCGCGAAATTAATGGCCATCCCTGCAGACCATGTATCATCTGTTGTCAAATTCACGAATAATGGACCGGTATCCTCAACGGAATAAGATAAAGCCGGGAAGGTAAGAAATAAAATAAAAACAGCTTATTCTTCCAATACATGATTACTTACTCTGGCAGCTTTTTCTCCGCGTCTGACAGCACAACTCACTGCTGCAAGAGTCAGATCAAGTTTTTTAGCCAGGTCAGTCATTGAAATGCCCGGTTTCACTGCACACCAGTAACATAATAAGTCTTTTGAACGGGCCTGACAGATTTGTTTAGTTTACATCCTGACGAGCTGATCAACCATGGTCGGTAAGTGCGTGCCGCTTGTAACCGGGATTCCTATAAAGAGCAATTTAATTGTATGTCATATTTCTTTTGCCTTTGTAATCAATGAAACGAAGATAAAGAGTATCATGGATACAATTGCAGAACAGACTTCAACGGGGATCCCCACAATATCCAGTTTTGCAGTAATACCGGCTATCGCTATGAATGCCCCTGAAACGAGTGCGGAAAGTGCTCCGGCCCTGGTCGCTCCTTTCCACATAACCCCGCCCAGAACCGGAATAAAGACTCCGGCAGTGTAAATTGTATAGGAGTAGATCAGGGTATCGATAATGGTCGGAATAGACAGAGCGATAACAAGAGCAATAAGACCAAGTGCGAGAGTAGAGATCCGCGACAGGATCAGCATCCTTTTTTCATCAACCTCCTTACCGGGATATATGATTTCTATCCAGAAGTCTTTTATAAAATGGGCGGTTCCGGCAGTCAGCAATGAATCGGCTGTTGACATGATGGCGGCCAGGAGAGCCGCCAGAATGATCGCGCCAACACTGACGGGGAAAATTTCTTTGACTATACTGGGGACGGCCAGGCTTCCATCTGTCAGCTCAGGGAAATAGGCTTTTGCTCCGATTCCGACAATGGCGGGGAAAAAACCGATGATTATCAAGAATATACCGCCAACGATAGAAGCCTTTTTGGCTATGTTTTCATCTTTAGCCGCAAAGAGTCTTTGATAAAAATCCTGTCCAATCATCGTGTACATGATTGTCGGCACCAGAACCCAGACAATACTTTTACCCGTCATGGTGAACAGATTGAAATATCCGGGATCGTATACGTTTTTGGACGATTGAATAATCTGTTGGAGACCGCCGAAACCGCCTGTATTGCCAAGAACCAATGCAGCAGCAACGATCACCCCCACACCGGCAATGATAACTTGTATAAAGTCAGTTATCGTCGCAGCCCACAATCCTCCGAGGGTGGTGTAGACAATAAATATGATTGTGGCTATTATTGCCCCTGTATTGCCGGCAAAACCTAGGATTGAAAGCGCTCCCCGAGCTGATAAGACTTGTGCCGCCAATATCCCCGTTAGAGCAATTAAAGAAAGCAAGGCTCCCAGTCCGCGGGCGGGTTTTACTGTTATAACGCTGTTCAAGGTAATCCGGGATAGTGTAAAGGGATAAATGCCTGAATTTGCCTGCAGTCAGGAAGGCAAGGAAAATCAGCCCCACACCGCATGAAATTCCATACCAGGCCCCCGAAAGCCCGTAAATAAAACCATATTCACCGCCGCCCATGACCATACCGCCGCCAAAATGGGTGGCTGCCAAAGCCCCGGAAGTTAACAGTAAGCCAAGTCTCCTGCCTGCCAGAAGAAAATCTGTCATACCGTGGATTCTTTTGTTTGCCCAAAACCCTGCACACAGTAATACCACCATGTAGACAACGAGCGTGGTCAGTATCATAATTCTTTCCTCTGTCACAATATTTAAAAAAGATGTTATAACGTATAAGTGTATAAGGTTACAATCCTATAGTAATAAAACAACTTATTCTTCCAATACATAATTACTTACTCTGGCAGCTTTTTCTCCGCGTCTGACAGCACAACTCACTGCTGCAAGAGTCAGATCAAGTTTTTTAGCCAGTTCAGTCATTGAGATACCCAGTTTCACCGCACACCAGTAACATAATAGGTCTCTGGCTTTAACCCTGTCCTGCTGCCTCCCTTTTCCGGTTATATAATCCTCCTCCAACTCCAACAGGATAGATACTCTTTTAAGAACTTTTTCAAAATTAAATCCGAGACTCGCAAGTTTATATTTCTGCGATAAATTTTCTTCCGATTCGGAAAGAACTTCCATTACAAAATCATTATCGCCCAATATACGCTGATCACTTTTTATCCGATCCTGCCCACGCATACGGATCTTTTTTACTTCATCCCATCCGCCCATACTCCTGATCAAACCTCCGCCTATCAGCTCAGGCCTCCTGCCCATGGATATACCTTTTTCAATATACGACCGGTAATTTTTACGTGAGGTTCCGACTCTTTTTCCAAAAATTTTCAGGACATATTCATCATCCTGCCATTCTCTTTTTGTTTTTCCCGTTAACGCACTGTGGCCGCAGTATGGGTATTTATCCAACCCATTAAGGTCTTTTACAATTTTAGCTCGTAGCGGATTCAGATGTATATATCGAACCAGTTCCAATAAATATGTGTCTTCCTGACATATGATGGATTTATACCTGTTCTGAAATAGCTGACCATGTCTTTTGTGTCTTCGGTTAAAATAGACAGCATATCCGGTTAAAAGTCTTCTCATAAAAGTTGAAATACCTGACGGGCCGCTTCTTAACAGTATATGGATGTGGTTCGGCATAAAAGTCCATGCATAGCACTGCGTCTTTGTTTCCGGAACAAGAATAGAAAGCCGTTCAATAAAATTGTCACGATCTTTATTATCTCTGAATATCTTGCGGCGTTCTATTCCCCTTACCATGACATGGTGTAATAGACCGGGAGTATCTAATCTTGCTGTTCTGGGCATAGGCAAATATTATTAACAGATCTCTAATATGTCAATATATTTTATTATTTAAGGACGTCCCCATATACGTCCCCATATACGTCGTAACAGTTTAGCAGATTTGGTAGTAAAAAAATAAGGGAAAAATATGAATCCGCGAAGAATTTAGTTGCAAAGCGGATTTTTTGTGTAAAAAAGGTGAGTATAAATACTCACGTAGGGAGGGTTACATGTCTAAATCGGATATTCTCAAAAATAGACAGCAAAAGATAAAGGAAGAGATCATAAGTTTGCTCGATGATTATTTGATTGGCAGCATAGGAAAGTCCCCTTCCATGTCAGGTCATAACCTGACTACAAAAGTAAATGGGAAAACAGTTACTTTATATGCAAGGAAGGCTATTGTTCCGAAGGCTTTGGAGATGGGCAAAAGGTATAACAAAATGTGGGAGCTCATCCAAAAGTTATCCAGGGTCAACTGGGAATTGCTTAACCTGGAAAATAAATAAGTGCCATACGCTCCATATGATTATGATTGCCCTTATAAGGATTCCTGCCCACATCTTGACTGGCTTTCTACACAGTGGGCAATGGAATCCTACAGGAGAGGCGAGGAAACCTATGAAGAACATCTCCGTATTGTTGATAATTTCTATAACACTGTTGAGGAATTGCGTAGAAGTGTGAGAGATCTGGAAAAGGAGAATGCTGAACTCAAGGCTAAATTAAAGCTAACACATCAACAACAGTTCAAACCTAATAAAAAGAAAAATGAAGATAAAACAGAAGAAAAAGGAGAGTCATTTTCCGGGAATGGAAAAAAGAAACGCGGAGCACCGGTCGGACATCCTGGTTGGGGGAGGCGCAAACCTGAGCGTGTTGATCAAACAATTTATGTCCCTGCTCCTTCAGCATGTCCGCATTGTTCAAATGATCATATAATACCTTATAACGGCCTGTATGAACATGTACAGGAAGATATCGTTATTGAACCAAGAACCATAGTCGTCAAATATCTGCATGCACAGAGTTTCTGTTCAAGATGTAACAGGCCTGTCATTCAGACTGGCGAAGGGGAGTTGTTAAACGCGCATATCGGACCTGTTGCAAAATCCGTTGCGCTCTACTTGCGCTATCATATAGGTATATCTTATCGGAAAGCAGCCGAGTTGTTCAAAGGGCTATTCGGGTTGGATTTTGTTCCGGCGTCAGCTTTTGGATTTGATAAAAAGGCTGCTTTACGAGGTTATCCTATCTATGATGATTTGCGAGAAAAGATAAGGATAACTGACAGTGCCCACGCAGATGAAACATCATGGCGTAATGACGGCATCGGGCATTATGTCTGGTTTGCAGGAAATAAAAATCTCGCTTTTTTTCATATAGACCGCCACAGATCCTCCGACGTCGCCAAATCAATTTTTGGAGATAAATATGAAGGCGTCATTATCCGTGACCGGTATGCTGCTTACAATGGCATTGGAAGCGATTGGCAGGCATGTCTTGCTCATATCAGCAGGAATGCAAAAGATATCAGACAGGAACATAATCTCTTACCTCAGGAAATCAGAGAGGCTGATACAGAGCGTTTCTGCAATCAGATTATCTCTTTATGCTCAGAGGCTTGTAAAATAGGAGCTGAGCTTAATCACGGAAAGCTCCCCTGGGAGTCGGCTACTATTATTGAAAAACAGTTAAGTAAGAAGCTTGTAAAAATTTGCAGGAAACCTCTCGGATTCAAACCGGCGGCAACATTAAGATCATTTTTGACAGGGCCGGAGAAACATTCACTATTTACCTTCCTCAGACATAAAGGTGTGCAACCTACAAATAACCATGCAGAACAATCTCTAAGGCATATGGTAATTTTTAGAAAATTATCTTTCGGTACCAGATCTCAAATTGGCATCAAGACACATAGTATATTGCCCAGTCTTGTTCAAACCGCAAGACGCCAGGGCGTCTCACCGATTAATTTCTTTCAGACTCTCTTCACTTCTGATACGCAGACTGCTATGGCTGCTTTATATATAAATTCTTCATGATATTGTGCTATAATCCAATATCCATATGGACTAAACTGTTACTATACGTCCCTAGGCGGCCTGCCCCTGCTTCAGAATGATGAAGTAATCGTACCCGCAATTGTAAGTGAGCTGGGATTCTCCATAGAGGACGCAAGAGACTACGCGTTTATCGGCTGCCAGGAAATCACAGGCTCAGGATGCGATTACCCGGCCCCCAACGGATCATCCATGTCTCACAGCGGTATATACTGGGCCATCGCGCTGGTTATGGCGCTTAACAACGGTATCAGCCCCATAAACGGGGAACAGGCTCCAGAGAAAGTGCGTTCCGGATATCTGACAGACATGAAATCCATGGATGAAGTCCGTGCAGCATTTGAAAAGCTCGCCACATGGATGCTTACATGGTCCGCAACACTCAACAATTATACGGAGCATGAATACTCCAGGCTGTTCCCCTTCCCGAATCTTTCCATTTCAACCACGGGCTGTATGGAAAGCGGTAAGGACGTGGCTGAAGGCGGAGCAAAGTACAATTCTTACGGGGGTACTGCAACCGGACTGGCAACAACAGCCGACAGCCTGACTGCACTTAAATACATGGTATTTGACAAAAAGCTTATTTCCGGGAAAAAATACCTGGACGCGATTCTCGCAGACTGGGATGATCATGAACCCCTGCGCCAGAGAATCCTCAATGAAGTCCCTCATTACGGCAATGCAGATCCTTATGCTGACGCTGAAATGAAGTATGTTATTGAGCTTTATTACAACATTTCCAGGGCGTTCTCCACACACCGCTGCAAGGTATACAAGTGCGGCACATTCGGCGCAGCAGACCATGTTGTACAGGGTGAAATTACCTGGGCAACACCGGACGGACGCAAGACAGGCACTCCAATTGCAGACGCCTGCAGCCCCGCCCAGGGCAGAGACATCAACGGACCAACCGCTGTTTTTATTTCCTCCACCAGCTTCGATCATTCACATTACATGGACGGTATGGCCCTCAACCTGAAGATCCACCCGACATCACTGAAGGGAAATGACGGCATTACCAAGCTGGAAGATGTGACAAAGGCATACTTTGACCAGGGCGGTATGGAAGTACAATATAATATAGTAGACGCAGAAACACTGAGAAGCGCCCAGACAAACCCGGATGAGTATCAAAACCTGGTAGTTCGTATAGCAGGATTCAGTGCATATTTTGTAGATAT
>JASFHE010000401.1:0-6364 GCA_050123415.1 Desulfobacteraceae bacterium
AGCGCGTTCATGCAGAAGACATTTTCCTGGGTGTTTTCCCATCTGCCGCTTTGTTTTCTTGTTTGTGTGATATACCGCACCATCCTGAATGGAATATCTTTTGTGAGTATTTTTCCTTCCTCTGTTTTAGAATAGGCAAGAAATGCACTCAGCACGGCCGCATTGGTTCTTAATGGCGATGTGAGTATTCTCGTATAACCGTCATCAAAGGTATCATTTATGATAAACTTCCCTCCGGTCTGGTCGGATTGTGAAATAATCATCTTAAATACATCCTTAGCAATTTTTTCGGCGCCTTCGATCAATGATGCAGCCATAAGGAAATGTGCCTTCCCGAATGTGTCCATTTCTTTTACATGGGGATAATATCGGCTCAGGTCATCTAGGGTTACCATGTCATTCTTTGCAAGCGCTGCAAGCGCAACGGCCCTTACAGTGGATGCCATCCCTCTGGTATAGAAACTCGGTGCCACATCTCTTCGAAGCATGGTGGCGAGGTATTCATGGAGCCGGTTTTCAACCGGGGTAGGAACATTATAACCCCGATCCTTCAGCCAGTTAAAGGCAACGGCTGTATAAGTACTCAGGTAAGGAGACACAAAGCGATCTTCCGGGATATAATAGCACATGCCTCCACTTGAAGCCTGGTAGTTGGAGGCCAGGCCAGGTATTGTATCCGGCAGTTCTTTGGCGTCATCCCAGTAAAAATCCGCGGGCATATATCCTTTAAGTTCGATAAAATGTGACGCCATCACAGCCCTTGTTATTTTCTGCTCCCAGCATGGGTAGGGATAATCCCTCAGGTATTTAAAAGCCCCTTCAAGATTTCCGATAACTGTGGGTGACAGTCTTACAAACAGGCTGCCCACATCCGTTCTTATGTCCTCGGGAAACTTTACTGTTTCGGTAACTTCTGCTGAATCTGTAGATCCGTATGTGGCCCCTGTTTCAAGGCTTGCGATCTTATGAACTTCAAGATCATATACTGTTCCGTCCTGATCGAGAGAATCACCTCCGCTTGCGGTAAAATGTATCCTGCCGCTTCCTTTGCTCTTTACAGGCAGCCACAGGGTATCACGTTTATAGGGTTTTAGTTTTACCCTTTGGATTGTTTTCTGCCGGGCAGTTCCGTCGTCGGTTTCAATCTCTCCTCCGGCAGTAATTGTGATCTCAAGGTCCCTTTCTTTATCTGTCCTGTTCATGACGCTGAAGCCTGCTTCAAAGCTGTCTCCTTCGGTAACCTGGTTGGGCATGACGGGCCTTATCTCGGTTGGCCTGTTCACTGTAAAACGACCTTCACCAAGACCCATCCTGTCTCCCGGTGTTACTGCCATGGCAAGCACACGCCATCCGGTAAGGTTGTCGGGCAGGTCAAATTCAATTTCAGCCTCTCCATTTGAATCAGCTTCAATTGAAGGATTCCAGTAACTTAAGAATTTGAATACAGTCCTTAAACCCAGGTCGCCTCCGCCGTCACCCGCCGGGTCCGCGCCTTTCTTTTCAAATTTCTGACGGCCAACAAGCTGCATAAGGAGGCTGTAGTTAAGCATGTCAAGGTTGTCTATCTGATAAAAACCCCTGTAAGGATCAAAATAGCTGCTGCCGCTTCCAAGGAGGTCAAGAACAGCTTCATCAAGCACTGCAACTGCAAATTCTACTGGTTCGTTTCCGGTTTTATTTTTGTATGCGGCATTAAGTTTAACCCTGACCTTTTCCCCGGGTTTATAGGTTTCTTTGTCAGGCTTTATTTTCATTGTGATCTTCTTGTATGGATCGGAAACAACCCCCTGCACATAACCCATTCGAAAAGCAGGCTTTCCAAGATCTACACCATTATCTTCAGGGGGTCTATCCAGTCGTGGAGACATAACAACTACAGACAGGTAGAATCCCGGGATAAAATCCTTTTCTATTTCAAACTCTATAATCGGTGTAGCTGTATCAAGTGTCTGTACCCAGTGTTTGATTGTCCCGTATCTTTCAATTGTGATCAGGGCCTTTGCGCCCGGGAAAGGATTTTTAACCATATATCTGGCTGTCTCGCCTACCCTGTATTCGGTCTTTTCAGGTATGATATCCAGGCTGTTCTTATTATCGTCATCCCAGATAACCATTCCCCTGCCTGCAACCCATTTTGTAAGCTCCGTGCTGTGCTCCCGGCCCTTTGAGTCCTTTACACGGGCAGTTATTCTGTAGAGGCCGGAATGTTCCGGTTCAAAGGTGAATTGAACAGCTTCTTTGTCTGATTTTATCCTTTTACTTTCCTCTTTTACCCATTTCGTATTAAGTCTGGTCAGATAAGCATTACCGGCGCCCTTGACCCTAGCCGCTGTTGTTTCCTGGTGTTCTGCCTCGATTTTAACAGTTTCATCCTTTACAGGTTTACCCTTATGGTCCACAACAATCAGGTCAACAGTGGCCGGTTCATTTTCCTTAAAAAGCCAGGAGTCAGACCTGATGCCTGCAAATTTATCCCTGGACGCATAGTTGGCAGAAGCCCGGCCGGAAATGTACTTTCCCCGGTCATCCCTTACCGCGCTTTCAATCTCCAGCCTGCCGTAGTATATATTGCTCTCCGGGATGGTGTAATCTGTTACCAGGTTACCCTTGTCATCAATATTCCCATCCTTCCGGAGGAGCATCCGGGTGTCGCTGCTTTCCGGCAGATAACTGTTAAAGAAAAATCCCCTTGCGGCAGGGTCATCAGATGAGAATCTTCTGCTTATTAAATTGACAGTAACCCTTGTGGATGCATCGGTGTATGGCCCTCCGCCGTGGAGCCTGGCCTGTGTGTTAATATCGAGTTTGTCACCCGGCAGAAAACCCTTTCCGTTTATATCTGTAGTAACCTTGAAGGGTGACGGAGTAAAATCACTCACAAGGACCCTCATGGGCTGCCACGTTTCCTTTGTATATGATGCAGAAAGGTTAAAACGATACCACCCGACAGCCCCGGTTTTTGGAACCGTGAACTCACCATCCAATGCACCAAACCCGGACAGTTTAATGTCATTGACTTCATGGACGGTCTTGTTCATGGGGTCAATAACCTTGAGGTTATATGTTCTCCCGGGGGCCGGAACCATTTTTTCATTGTTCTGGTTCCTGACATATATCTTGTACTGGATAGTATCGCCTGCCCTGTACACACCCTGGGCTGTAGTACCCCATGCACGGATATGCCCGTATTTTTTCCTCTTATTGGAATATACCGTGTTATGTGACGCAGAGGCTGTATTCATGAGAAAGTTATAATCCATGGGCAAAAGGGCAATATCGCCACCCTTTTCAACCTTTGTAAAAAACATGGGCCTGTCTTTGCTGTATGAATATAAATACTCATTCTGAGGGTCCAGTGTGTCCGATCCGGCAAGGCTGACCAGCCCCTTTGAATCGGTTCTTCCCTGTGTCAGGACATTGGGATGTGCTTTGAGTCTTTTGTATGTGTCAGGGTAAATACTGACCTTTGCATCTTTTACAGGTTCGCCTGTCTTAAGATCCATTACCCATACCAGTGTGTTGAAATGCCCCATCTTTACATGCACCTGGAATGGTGTGACTTCCCCGAAAAAAAAGTTTCCATCTCCATACTTTCTGATATAGGGCGTAGAGGACACCGTCCCTGTTACAACTCCGGATTCTGCGTCCAGCATATCCCTAACACCCATAGGAATCTTCATCGCCGCGTCTCTTGTTGCTGGTAAAGAGATTTCATTTTCCCATGTTGAACTTTTGCCTTTTGATGTCAGGGTGTCATAGGAAACGGTCAATTCATCAATGTTGGTCACAACCACCGGTATGTCAGTATCAACATTTTTTTCAAGTACGGAAACGGGACTGGTAAGGCTGTAATCAGGAGGCAGGTGATCGGTCGCAAAGCTGATATTGATGGGTGAACCTAATCTACGCCCGAATTCATCAGCCAGCGATCCGCGGCCTGTAATATTATACACCTGATCAGGCTTGAAACCCCTGGGCAGATATACATAATATTTCATGCTTCTGCGATGGGATGAGTTTAACCTGGAATAATCTCTTACATCGTTCCATGAAACGGATGGTTCAAATTTAGTTCTTTCCTGAATCTCGGAATTAAGGACAGGGGAAGTAAAAACCATCATAACAGACTGTGCCGGATTGCACAGACCTCTGTTTTCTGTGCTGTCACCCGGATTAATATGTATTCTTTTACGGTCATTATTAAAACACTCGATGCCCTCAAAATTAAATTCCGGAAACGTGTTAAATTTTACAAGTTCCCGCCTTTCCACACCTTTTTCAGGTCCGAGGAATGATTCCAGCCCCGGTTCCACCATAAGCGATGGTGTTGAGTCGTCCGGGAATTCCTTTTCGGGATATACAAGCCACACCCTTCTTGCTTCTCTTCCCCTGTCACCATCTTTTATATGTGTTTTTTTATGAATGTCATCATCTTCCTCTGAAACCGATTTATCAGGAAGTGTGACAAGGGTGATATTTTCACCGGGAAGAGGCAGAAACATGGGAGTTTCTTTGTCTTTTTCGTCGGGTTCAGCGTATAATTTTATTCTCCTCTGAACCAGCCATGGGAGATCGAAAAACAGGTGATTTTCAACAGAAGACCTGGATACCGGCTGATTAAATGTAACCCTGATAACCGGCAAAGATGGAGAGCGCCAGGTCCTGAACCATGTGTGAACAACCTTTGGCCGTATTGTAATAAATCTGTGCTTTACCGGTTCCTTCATGGTTGTTTCATCCTCTGTCATGATCCCCGGGTTGACCTCTATCTCGTACCTTGTTGCTGTTTTCAGGGGCGAATCATTGTCAAGCAGGCAGGCAAGAGTAGAACTGTTTAACCAGCGCCACTGGCCTTTGACTGCGGGATTGATTGTGATGGGAATCTCCGAGGCCTTCCTGTCCATGGCCCCCACAGGGACTACCGATCTGTTGAACTGGAATACGATCTTTTTACCTGCAGGTACATCTTCACCATGCGGTGTGATGTTAATTATTTCAAGGGGGAGGTTTGGACTGGTTGATTCTGCTGTTGTACTGTTTCCCGTCAGAAAAGCAGCCATAATGCAAAATAATACATAAAAAGTTGTTCTGATATTTGCCGCCATATCTCCTCCTGAGATGTAAATAATAAAATGAATAAAAAAATCCCCGGCTAATAATACTCTTTAGCAAATTAAGAACTTGAATAAATCTTAATTTTTGCCTGTGAAATGAGTATGAATGTAAAATGAAATGCACATGAAAAATTCACAATTGTATTTCCATACTATTTTTACCTGGAATTGTAATATTGGAAAGCAACGTAATTATTATCTGGAAAGATTGAAGTGAAGTCAACATTCAGGGGAAGTTATTCTATGCAGAAATTATAATCACAGAAAATGCAGGGGCGAAATATTTTTCACCCCCTGAAATTTATCTGCCACCTGGCAATGATTTTTTCATCTGTTCATCAAATATCTCATACCTGCTAAGGTCCAGCCAGTATTGGATTGATAACTCTCTTACATCTTTAAAATATGCCTTGTTCATTCCCCCGTGCTTCTCAATCAGTTTCCTGATATGCTTTTTAACCTTTTCCCAGACCTCTTTTTTGAGTGTCAGAGTGAGACTTAGATCATTATATACAAATACTGCCGAAGGAGAGGGCTTGTCTTCAAGGACCCTGATGGTTCCCCTGCCAAGGCTTGCGCCTGTGGAGACCTGGAGGCCGTCATTCATACAGCTTGTTGGAGGATTGTTCCCTGCGTTGGATATTACTTCCAGGGTGTCAAATGGCGCTTCAAGTATCTCCCTTGCCCTTACACCCATCTTGGCGCCCACAAGGGAATATATCCCAAGGTGCCTGTGAAATTCGTTGGTGAGAAGACAGGCCTTCCACTCTTCAATTCCGTATACGTCAATAACCCGGTTTACGATCGGGCGGACATCCGCCCTGAAAAGGGAAGGATTTCGCGGGATCTCGGTAAATATAACCGACGTCCTGGGACTCAGATGATAATCGCCAGGCAGGCCCAGAGCCAGAAGATATGCCTTTTCCATTCCCTTCCTGTCTACTCCTGTAAGAACCATCACCCTTTCGTCGCCCTTTGAAGGCGAAAAACTGAAAAGGGATGAATCATTGAAAAAAATGGCCGTCATCTCATCCCATACATAAAAATGATCTTCATTCAGCAGCTTCGTTATAGTATCCGATTCATGTACTTTTTCAATAATATCGGAAGCCCTGGTTCCCAGCTTTTTTACCCTGTCATAGAGGGCAGTGTTAAAATGCAAAAGCTGTTTCTCAGGCAGGGTAACGGAATATATCTTTAATCCCGAGCTAAAGACCGACCGGGCTGCATCAGTATCACGCAGGCTGTTC
>JASFHE010000402.1:0-6342 GCA_050123415.1 Desulfobacteraceae bacterium
TAAAAACCATGTCAACCAATTGTTCAGGAAAAATTTAATCCGCAAGAAGTTTCTTTAAATATAAGCACGAGAGAAGACATATGGCAATAAAACTTAGCCGGATTTTACTTGACTAAATCTGGAGATACAAAGTATATACATTTAATATATCTAGGATATATATTAAATGTATATTATCAGGCTGTATGAATATCAAGAAGTAAATGACTTGTTGGTTTTTATTCAAAAGGAGATTCAGTAGATGAAGCGAACTGAATTATTTGGAGATTTGTTTGCTGCTGACCTGAAAAGCTCTACCATAATAATAAACGTTGCCTATGTTCTGCAGACAACCACTTATTACTTCATACTTAAATGGTTGCCCGATGTTGTCGTGAGTATGGATTTCAGTCAATCGATAGGAGTCATTGTACTAAAGTATACCGATATTTGTGATATGACCGGTGCATTTATCGTAGCAGGTTTACTTATATTTCTTAGGTTTAAAAAATAAATTTTATAACTGGAATCTCAAATTCTACTAAGAGATGTCAAGGAGGATTTATGGCAGACTATCGATCAAACAAAATAATTAAAGGAGTCTCATTAAAAACTACCCAAAAGTGTGCAGGAATTGGATTAGGAGTTTTAACTTTTGGCCTTGGGTGTTTTGGAAATAGCCTGGCTGAAGATAAAAACTCAAAAACCGAAGATGTTTTAACTGATACCCTTAATGTGAAAGTTGAAAATGATGTGCGAAAATTCGGATTGCCAAAATATGCGAGTGAGTATATAGAAGATTATATCAACGATGATCCTGCTTCATATACAGTTTATACAATTAAGGATATGAGTGTCATCTTGATAGATAAAAAAAATGATTCCACTCATCTAATCCCTTTGAATGAAGCTCAGAGACTCAAAGAATTAGTTGAAATAAAATATGAAATAAATACGGAAGATCTCATACAGGTCAAAGAGGAGTCAATTAATCGACTTTTCAAACACTACATGAAAAAACATAAAAAAAAAGAACTGGAATTATGGACAATAACAGATGACATTGAAGCAGATAACCAAAACGGCTATGCGAAAGCATCCTTATTTCCTCTCTTTATTTCCAAAGAAAAAAATGTACTTGTATTTGAACATCCTGATAATGGAAAGATATCCGAAGGGCAGAAAGAAGCAAACAGAGGATATTATGTAACAGTAATAGATAAAGAGCAGATACCCAAAAAAAGTTATGACCCTGCCGAAGATAGTGACATTAACCAAAACAGGATGTTAAGGGGGATAGTAGATGATGTCTTGAAAAATGTGTTAAAGCATGAAAATGATTAGTACATCTGCATAAGAAATAATATTGGAAAAGAAGCTTGACCCAAAAGGGCCAGGCTTCTTTGCGTAATAAGAAGCCTCCTGTTTACTTACCGGGGGGTGGATAAACAATAAATCAGGAGGCTCCATCCAACAACATTATTACTTAAAAGTTAAAAGAAAGTGTAGCACCATATGTCCTTGGTGCTACAAACGAGCCTCCAATTGTGCCTGATCTCACATCGTAAGAAGAACTGGAAGAATATGAGATGGAGTATAAATGCTGGCTGTTGAAGATATTTGTACCCCACAAACGAAGCTGCCAGTTCATACCTTCGGGCACCCATCGGGTAGAGTCATAGGTTATTGAGGCATCCATCATCCAGTAATCATCCAAGCCCGGCATGTACCAGAATCCGTCCCTTGAATTATATACTCTTTTATCAGTACCTTTTCCCTCATAATAGGCAGTTGTGTTGAATGTCACTGTATCCGTGCCAAAGTACTCGGTATGGGTGTAGGATACATTACCCCTGACAGGCGAATTTCCGAATTCAACGCCGGATTTGTCTCCGTAATTTGAAGGATCACTATATACATTATCTGCAAGAGGGAGTCTTGCAAGAAGGGCGCTGGACAGGTTGTAATTATTATACTCGTTGTTTGACCATCTTGCTGTTAAATTTATTGTATCTTTGTGGGTAAGCAGGAACAATATGCTACCGCTGATACCTTTTTGCTCGGCTCCTCCCGGGGCAACGGCGACACTGAGATACTCATCATAGTCGTCATTAGTCACACGGAGGTATGAGCCCGGATTATCCGGATCTTCCACGCCGCTGCATGTATGCAGCAGGGCAAGTCCGTTGTCAGTCGAGGCGTCAACATTCTGTATGGTGGCATCAGGGCCTTGGTCTGCACCGGGAGTATAAATGCCGACCTGGTAAGTGCTGCCAACTGACTCATATATTTTATAATTAGTGCATTTGTAGGCCGTGGACCACTGGTTAAAGTTCTTATAATCATAGTAATATGCACTAACATTTGCCTGGAGGCGGTTGTTAAAAAAACGGCTCTTAATACCGATTTCCCAGGAATCAAGGAATTCGGGAGGAAGCATGGTCCCGTCATTCTGGACATTGCCGGTTTTATAACCCTTGGAATATCCGCCATAGATCATGGCACTATCGGTGAGTTGATAGTTCAGACCGGCCTTATAGGTGTCTTCCGACCAACTGTATTTTTTGTGATATCTGGGGTAAGTGGTACTGTCAAAATCTATAAGCCCAAAGCGTCCATAAGTTGTACCATAATATTTCTTTGTATCCCAGGAGTGACGATAACCGCCTGTGAAACTCAGGTCTCCGATAATTTGAACTGTTGCCTGGCCGAATAATGCCTTTGTTTCCGTGGTCAGATCTTCCCAGTAAACATTATAGGACGGGTCCGAATATTTGATTATTTCGTCATCCTGCATTATACCGCCTACGACCCATTCCAGGCGGTCACCTGCGGTTACGGATGTTTTGGATGACATGTGCGTCTCCAGGGAATTAGTATGGCTGCTGGTGCCGTTCCCTATATACAAACCATAATCGAGGAACTTGAGCATCATAGTCTCATATATTCTGTCCTCATTCATGGTGCCATAACCTAAAAATGCAGAGTAAGAGCACCAGTCCTTTAACTCGTGAAGGGAACGATGACCATAAAGGGTTGTCAGATATCCAAAATCAAACTCGCGCTCCCATTGTACAGTTGCACCCCAGGAATCGTCATCATTAAAATTATTGTTTTCTCTGGGTCTGGCCGTCGTATAGGGAGAATGCGTACTCCCGCCTGGCTTCAGGTAGTCATCACCTGTATACCACGCTAATTTATAGGGGATAACTATCGCATGAGACCATGTCTGAGGGATGGTTGTGCCATTCGGATTTGCCTCAATTCCGAGATTGCCGAATGTATCAAGGTAAACCCCGGTAGAGCTTGCGCCTTCATTATCATAGCCCTCAAAGTCAACTGTTGCTGTCATTGTATCTTTATCAGTTGGTTCCCATGTTACGCCCAGACGTGCCCCATAGCCGTTTGCGTCATTATAGCCTATATCAGTATATCCGTCGTGTTTATAAATGCGGCCTGCCAGGCGGATTGCGATTTTATCAGCGATGGGTATATTTAATGCGCCCATATATCTGCGTTCATTATAATTACCTATCTCCAGGGAGAGATTCCCGCCGAATTCATTTAAAATAGGTTTCTGTGTGATAACATTTATGGCTCCTGCGATGGACCCGCGTCCGTAAAGGGTGCCGACAGGACCCTTGAGAACTTCTACGCGCTGTAAATCATAAAAATAATTATTAAAACCCTGATTCCTGGTTACCTGGACACCGTCAACATGCATGGATACAGTTGTTTCGAATTCCGGGTTGAATATAAGGTCAGGAACATCCCGGAGATTGATCTGCATATAGTTGGAGGCACTCATGTTGATTTGAAGATCCGGAAGAATTTTTCCAAGATCCTGGGTGTCAAATACTCCTTTGATGTTCATGTCATCCGGTCTGACAACATCTATAGCCAGCGGAACCTTTTGCAATGTTGCTTCTCTTTTCTCGGCAGTTACCGTAATTTCTTCAAGTGTGAATTCATCCTCATTATTCTGAGCATGCAATGGGCCTGATATTCCCAGGCTGACAGAAATAAAAAATAAAATAAGAAAACCTAAATTACCCTTGTAAAAAACTGCTAAATCGTTCTTTCTTCTCATTACTACCCCTCCTATTAGTTAATGTTTTGTTATGACCTTTATAAAAGGCTGTTAAAAGCAAGCAGCAAACGACAGACAGCTGTTCATAATACGAGATTTGTGATACATCCCGGCTCCTTGCCAGAAAAACGATTCATTAAGGTTCGTTCTGTAAGAAAAACTGTATTTCAAAAGAACACTCATTTTTTATGCAACGGCTTGTATACTCCTCCATTTTATGTGTTGATCATCTCAGGGATGATTTTTTTATATATTTAACTTGCTGAAAAGACTTACAAATTTAGAAAAATTACTTCTTTATCAAACCTGATAATATATTTTATTTGATTTCGATATATTATTAATATATATTTTATATATTTGCGATATATATAATTTATATATAAACGCATGTCAAGCAGTATATTAATATATCGAATTTGAAATATAACTGATTTCAGATGACCTTAACTCTTGATGTTTTCCATTCAGGTATCACCTGAAAATTGAGTTCCGCTTTTTTCATTTTGGGAGATTCCCGTAGTCGGATATGAGAATAATATTTAAAGGAGGTTCAGAATCATGAAACGAATTGGAGGATTAGTCCTGGCACTTATATATCTGTCTTCCCTGATTGTGCCGGCAGCCTTTGCCGATAGAAATGAGAAAATCACGGTTTTAAATCCCAGGGGAATCAAGCCTGAAATAAGGAAGATACCCATGGCTCCCCGCCCTGCGACGATAGACGGGAAGACTATCTATATTGTGGATACCAAGTATCCCAACACAAAACCATTTGTTAAAGAATTTTATGCGGGTTTGAAGAACAAATATCCCGGGACCAACTGGGTACTCAGGGAAAAAATCGGCAGCTACATGCAGGATGACCCGGATCTGTGGAAGGAAATAAAGGCAAAGGCTGCCGGTGCCGTTATCCTTCTTGGTCATTGAAGTAGTTGCTCGCCAGCGGTTGTTGGCCATGCAATTACTCTTGAAAGAATGGGTGTTCCCACTGCACCCATGGTGACACAGAGGTTTGAGGGACTTGTAACAAAAATAGCGCACAATAAAGGGATTCCGAATATACGGCTGACATATACTCCCCATCCCATAACTGACAGACCGGCTGAAATATGCAGGGAATATATTGCGGGTAATGATCCCATATCCGGTCAGCCAATGCTCGATCACAGATGCCTTGATAAAGTCACTTTCCAAAGTGGACAGCAAGGGTGGATTTTTAAAGAGAGAGCCACGCCCCAGATATCTGCCTCCGGATACACCGGAAAACCTGATGGTATATTTCCATGAGCACGGCTTTACCGATGGAAATCCCGTTATTCTTCCAACAGAAGAAAAGGTTCGGGAAATGCTTTATGCAACAAGCCATGATCCTAAAGAGTGGGTAGGTCAGATGCGTGCCGCTCCTCCCTATGAAGCATGGTACTTTAATGTCGAGATGGTTGCTGTTAATGCAGTTATATGGCAGGCGCAAAGCCCGAATACTTTCCTGTTATCCTGGCTATTGCCTCCAAGGGTGTTACGTCAATGTTCAGCTCCACATCTTCCTTTGCCAGGATGGTTGTTATTAATGGACCAATAGCAAAGGAAATTGGGATGAATTCAGGCATAGGAGCCCTCAGCCCCGTAAATCAGGCAAATTCAACGGTTGGAAGGGCCTGGACACTTATCTCAAAAAATCTTGGGAACTCGGGTGTGCCCGGAGAAAGCTACCTGGCCAGCATGGGTAATCCAATCTGTTACAATAATCTGTGTTTTCCGGAAAATGAAGATGCAATGCCAGAGGGATGGAAACCTTTGCACGTGCAGAAAGGTTTTAATGAGTCCGACAGCATAGTAAGCATATTCAGCGGCTGGACCGTGGCCAATGTGGCAACATATATGCCAATGCCTGTTCATGAGATTATCCGGGGCTGGCTTGAGCATCACTTCTCATTCGGTAATACGAGCACTACACTTATCCTGGACCCCATTGTAGCAGCGGATATAGTCTCTGCCGGTTATAAGACAAAAGAAGAATTCGCCAGGTATCTCGCAAACAATACAGGAACACCGGGATGGACATACTGGGGCCAGAATAAAGAAGCATTAAAAAAGGCTGAAGCCGGAGAGGAGCCCTATGCGGGCTGGCTGAAAAAAGGCAAAGGAGCAGTAGTTCCTGTTTCTCGTTATAAACGCCAGGCCAGAAACCGGATGGATTTTATTTCTACAGAGGATACCTTTGATTCCGGTACAAGTATTGAAATCGTTGTAACCGGTGGAGGAAAAAACAC
>JASFHE010000403.1:0-6325 GCA_050123415.1 Desulfobacteraceae bacterium
CCTTGACCGTACCCCAGATGACAGACATTCCGAGCCCGGTTCCGCTTCTCCCCATGATCTTTTTGGTATAAAATGGCTCAAATATCTGATCAATATCTTCAGGAGATATTCCCGTTCCTGTATCTTTTATCGTAAGAACCACATAGTCCCCTTCTTCCACCCTGTCATAACCGGCAATCGGAGTATCTACGTATCTGTTCTCAGTAGTTATTGAAGCTATTCCGCCATCCGGCATTGCTTCCGCTGCATTTGATATCAGATTCATTACAACTTTGGAAAGGTGAACCGGAGAACCTGTGATATTCAACAGGTCTGACCCCAGGTTTACTTCAATGTCAACGCCGGCATGGAAGGATCTTAATTTTGCATGCTCAAGGCTCTCAAGGTATTCAAGGATAACATTGTTGAGGTTCAGTACCTCCATTGAAACAACACCTCTCCTTGCGAGTGTTAACAGGTCCTGAACTATTGCCGCGGCTTTCTCCCCTGATTTCTTTATCGCCAGAATAGGCTTTTTCAGAGGGCTGTCATCCGGAATATTCATAAGCAGAAGATCAGGGTAACTGACTATGCCTGAAAGGACGTTGTTTAAATCATGGGCTACACCACCTGCCAGCGTACCGAGAGTTTCCATCTTCTGCCCACGCTGAAGCTGCTTTTCAAGCTTTTTTTTCTGTTTTTCCGCTGATTCAAGTTCTGTAATATCAAGGGCAAATCCGATAAATCCCACGGTCTTGTTATCATCATCTTTATAGGGGATCCTATCGATTAATAATTTCCTTTGCCCGTTTGATGCCTTAAATATTTCCTTTTTAGTTAATAATGGGGTACCGCTTTCCAGTACTTTCAGGTCATTGTGAAGGCTGTAGTCTTCATTTTCAGGAAATAACTCACTGTATTTTTTTCCGATAATTTCTTGTACAGGGAGCCCCATTATCTGATTAAACTTTTTATTGATCCTCTGGTATCTAAAATCATTGTCTTTGTAAAAAATAATAGCCGGTGATGAATCAAGCATCACTTCCAGTTCTTTGCCTTTGCGCTCCAGTATCTCATGTGCCTTTAATAACTGCTGTGTTCTTTCTGCTACTTTACTTTCCATATGAGTATAGAGTTCAAAATATTTTGACATTGAAATATCATTTTCTTCCCTGGTTACGTGCAGATCATTGGTCAGGTGTTTCACCTGTGTTTCAAGGGTGATTATTCTGTTTTTCAATTTTTCAATATTTTCCATATCTTAAAAAAAACCTTGCTCTTCCATTTTTTTCATATCAATCTCTACATTTTCAAACAGGATTTCAAGCGCATGATATTCCAGACCCAATTGTTTCATGCATCTTTTAAAAGTGTTTTCCGGTTCAAATGGGGCATCACAGAAACCTATCTCTTTTCTTTGACAAAAATAATCGGCAATATACAGGGTGTAGGTAGACTTTATATATTGTCCGGAGGTGTCTTCAGGCATATGATGATTTCCTATTGCCGAACAAATTTCCCCAGGAATCTGCCAGTGTTCCATTATGGCTCTTCCAGCCTCAGCATGATCATACCCTGAATTTTCATATTCAATATCTGTCAGGTTCTGGTTGTTAATCTTTGACTGATGCAGGAGTTGTTGGAATTTGTTCGGGAAAAACTGATCATTGGCAATTATTCCTATCTCATGCAGTAATCCGGCAGCATAGATATTTTCACCTCTTTCGCCGAATTCCCTTCTATATATCAACTTTGCCAGCAGGGCCACGGCCAGAGAATGTTTCCACAGCCGTTCTCTTGAATATTCCCCGTCAGATTGGCCATTGATGAAAATCTCGCATACCTTTTGATTTATTGCCAGTTCTTTAATAGCATCATATCCGACCCATATAACTGCCCTGGTGATTTCACTTATTTTTTCCCTTGGAGAATAATAAGCCGAGTTGGCGAGTTTCAGCACTTTAGCGGTCAACGGGGGATCAATCTGGATCAGTTCGGTCAGATCTCTTGCTGTCGAGTTTGGGTTATTAATTATTTTAATAAGACCTATCACAATATTTTTTATCGAGGAGATGTCGGAATTATCAACTAACTGTATCAGTTTATTTATTTTATTTATCTTTTCGTCAGATGTAAGCATCCTTTTTTGATTATGCAATAATACATTGTCAGAATAATAACCGATTGGTTTACCCTTCTTCTATATGCAAAAATCCTTTCAATAAATCATACCCTCTGTCTTAAAACAAAGGAAACCAATACTAATTATCGGTATTTTGTCATAAAACTGTAATTATATTTAAAAAAAGTAGATAACTGAGGAGAGGGGAAGGCGAAAAACAAAAAAGCACTCAACTGAGTGCTTTATTTTCGGTTTATTTTGGTGGAGCTGATCGGGATCGAACCGACGACCTCTTGAATGCCATTCAAGCGCTCTCCCAACTGAGCTACAGCCCCCCTGAAGAGTCTGGAATATTAGCAACACCTGTATATCATGTCAATAAGATATTGACATGATAATTATATCAATTATAATCCCCTGATCAATCAAGCCGGAGTGGTGAAACTGGTAGACGCGCTGGACTCAAAATCCAGTGAGCTTTACGCTCGTGTCGGTTCGATTCCGACCTCCGGCATACCAGTACTTATGACCTACTTATAACTTACTGATATTATAAGTAGGTTTTTTGTTTGTATTATTTTGGTTACTTCATAATCCATAACTTGTATACACAATGGAGTAATTGAGATGCCTAATCCATCATATTTAGTACATTAACAGTCTTTATGGTGTTTCTGTTCCGATCTTTGTAGATATCTTCAATCATTCATCTCAGAAACAGACACTTGATTATCTGTGTATTCAGCCGGAGGAAGTCGCTGAGGTGTATCTGAATGAATTATAATATTCTTATAATGCGCCTCAATCCTTCCTTACGTAGACTCTATCTCTTTCCTTTGGTTCAGCCCATTGCAAACCATCGGGTATCTCTACACTATATAGAAGGGAAACGAGCGATCGAACTAGCCCAACTTCCGCAGTTAGAGTGGTGTATCCATCCTAACCCATTGATATTATTAGGTCTAGTTTAAAAAGTCGGCACTACATTTTTTTATTTAAAAATCTTTTTGGTAAAACCAACTTCAGCCTTTGAAGTAATATCAACTGATGTTTTGTTGGAGTCCCAACGCACCTTAATCTGATTTCCTTTCCGTTTCGTGTTGGTAGCACAACATCTGTCAGTTTGATCTGGGACAGCTCATGAAACACCTTCCTTGGCTCATCCCCTAAACCTGCTTGCCTGCATAAACCCTCCAATGTCTTCCATAATACATAAGCCAAAAAACAAACCAGTATGTGGGATAAACACGTTCTTCCTTTTGATGCCATATGGGCCTGATCCTTAAATCATTTTTCTGTATTCGAAAGGCGTCTTCCGCTTCGGTCAACTGGATATAAGCCTTCCATAATTCATCAGGAGGCCAGTCTCGGATATTGCTTCTCAACATATAGCAACCTTCACTTAGCCGGGACCAATCACGCCAATCATCCCTTTTCGTCCATGATACTGTTGCCCCACCATTTTCACCTTGTTCAACCTTGATATCAAAGAGCCCTGCTGCACGGCTGTTTTTTCCTAGTAATCTTCCTACACGACGCTCCATCACTTTCACCTGATATCTTCGTTTCTTGCAGCCATTGGACATCTTGATCAGGCTCTCTTCTATACGTTTTTCAAAGCGATCATGCATGGCTTTCTCTTTTTTCGCCCGATCACTACTTCTGCATAAAATAAAGACTTCTTCTCCATCAGGACTATCAACGCACTTCACCTCCAGACCGGCATGAACCGTCTTCCAATCTTTTTTCAACAGCTCGGCTTCGTACTGCTTCAGTTCTCCACGATTGGCGCCAAGAATATATTTTCGGCCATCCTTATTTAAATACTCAAAGTTTCCGCTGCTCGTCATTCCACGGTCCATTACCCAGATACGGTTGGCTTTTCCATACTTGTTTTCCATGGCATCTACAATATCTTCAACTGTCGTCACATCAGCACGGTTACCGGCAAAAACTTCATAGCCCAGTGGAAATCCGTCCCTTGTAACTACCAAGCCAAGGCAAACCTGTTTGCAGTCTCCACGATGATCCCTTGAGTAGCCTCTCTGTGCCATGGTAGACCAGGGAATGTGTTCACGCCCTTTGGGGATATACTTTTTGAAAAATTGATCAAGGTTTAGTCTACGTATAATCTCAATACATAGCCATGGGCCACCAAAATCTTTTATGTTTTCAACCCTTATGCCATTAACGTTTACTTCAACCCACTCAGGTTCAGAGGATGTTTTAAAAAGTTCCTGTTGTGACTCTGTATTTTTCTTCGTGTACTTCTCTATACCAAGTCTGCCTGCCTCATCCAGTTCTCCCAGCCAGGCAACAGTACGTTGGCGAGGGCCTTTTGGGGTTCTATATGATTCAACCAAGGCCCAGTAGGCATGGCTTTTACCGTCTTTAATGCGGGTCTTTTTTCTGATATACATGCCGCATTTATGGCATGACTCAATATCAAGTCAATACAGTAGGTCGGCACTACATCCGCTTTTTGATCAGTTCTAAAAATCACCCACTGCAATATCAGATGCTTACATGGGCACTTCTTCGATTTTTGACTTATTTTTTCTCTTATTTTTTATAAACTGCGGAAGTTGGGTTAGTGTCCATCCAGAAACGAGATTTTTTGGACAAGGTCAAGGAACGCGAAGATTGTAACCACAGGAATACATTGAGGTATTTCGAGGATTACAATCTGAGTGTGACGCAGAGATCGTTCAAAAGGGCCGTTTCTGGATGGGCACTATCTACAGGATAGAGAGGTCAACCAGAGGCAGCAATCTTTCAACATCTTCTTTGTGGCAGAGTTCTGTTCCCGGGGTCTGAGCGGTAGCTGTTCCGGACGCGCATGCCAGCTTAACGCATTCCGGTATACTTTTACCCGCGGAATGGGCAAGAATAAAACCGGCAACCGTAGAATCTCCTGCTTAACACCATATAATCCATATCGGCAATTGACAGAATATGGTTATAAAACTGGTCTATTTCAACAGGGTCCACATCAGGACCTTTTGCGGCTGCATAATTCTTCTCGGAAATTACCCGTATTGTGTCATCATCCAGAAGACGATCAATATTTATGGCCCTGTCAAGAGCAGGATTTAGAGTTACAGTATATATCATTACTATTCCTCTTCGTGATTAATTCCGTTTCCCAATTCATGGTCAAGCTGCCTTAATAAGGCCCAGGCCTCCTCAGCGGTCTCAACAAATTTAAACAGGTCCAGATCCTCGGGTGATATTGTCCCTTCTTCCACAAACATCTCAAAATCAACCAGTCTTTTCCAGTAGCTGCGTCCAAAAAGAAGTATCGGAATCGGCTTTATTTTTTTTGTCTGGACAAGCGTGAGAGTCTCAAAAAGTTCATCCATTGTTCCAAAACCGCCCGGGAATACTATTAATGCCTTTGCCCGCATTAGAAAATGCATTTTTCTAATGGCAAAATAGTGGAACTGGAAGCAAAGTTCAGGGGTAATATATTCATTTGGCGCCTGTTCAAACGGCAGGACAATATTCAGACCAATGCTTTTTGCACCTGACTCATGGGCGCCTCGGTTAGCTGCCTCCATAATGCCCCGTCCTCCGCCTGTTGTGATGACATATGTCATATTCTCCGGCTTCTGGCAGTACGAGGATATCATTTTTGCAAGTTTTCTTGCCTCTTCATAATAACTGCTGTTGATCAGGGCCCTTCTGGCAATCTTATGTTTATGCAGCAATTCACTGTCATCAGGCTTTGATTTAAGTTCCTCTTCAACCTGATCAAGTTCTTTTTGCGCGGTTTCATTATCAAGGGTTCTCGCGCTTCCAAAAAAAATAATCGTTGATTCTATATCCTGTTCCTGCTGAGCCAGTTCGGGTTTAAGGAGTTCAAGCTGGAGCCTGACAGGCCTTAAATCATCACGAAGGATGAACTGGTCATCAAGGTATGAGAGTTTGTATGAATCAGACCTGGTCTGAGGTGTATCAACAACATTTCTGGCAGCCTCCGCTTCTTCATGAGCGTGTGCATAAGGACTTGTCTTTCTCTTTACTGGGGCCATAATAATCTCCGATATTTGTTAATTATTAAAAAGACAAACAGCATATTCCCGCATTTAAAATGATTCAACGATTAAGTGTATTTTTTAATTAGTGCCCATCCATAAAGAGACAAGTTCTGGATGGAGCTATCAGCGGTCAGCTATCAGCGGTCAGCTAAGTCTTTATTTTAAAAGCCTTTTGCTGAAAGCT
>JASFHE010000404.1:0-6314 GCA_050123415.1 Desulfobacteraceae bacterium
CAGTATACAATCAGTAAGACACCCAATTCAAAGTCGGACCCAATATACGAAAAATCAAAGGATATGTTAATTGATATTTATAACCGGTTTGACGTTGTCTCAACACAAAGAGCAAAGGATTTAAATCTTAGCGGATCTTCGGCTGACAGGATTTTCAAATACATCGAAAGAGAACAACTCGCTGAGGTGGTTAAGTTAAATTTATCAGGGGCTCGGGGAGGAATCTCCAAATATTATGACCTTACTAAGCAAGGTTATGAATTTATTTTAAAAGATTCGCCAAAAAAATCTGGTGGCACCGGCTCCACCCATTTCTTTCTTGAAAGGTATCTTAAAAAGCATCTTCCGGAGAAAGGCTTTTCAGAATTAGAAATTGAAAAAAATATCGGAGGTAAGAGGATAGATATTGTTGGGACGTACAATGGACTCAGAGTGGGAATCGAGATTTGTGTAAGTACAACAAGAACGGAATATATAAACGTTCATAAGGGAATCGACAAGTGCGATATCCTGATCATTACCACTCCCGATAAGAAATCAAAGGATAAATTAGATAATGAACTTTCTAAGAAAATTGAAATCGACACAAAAGTGAAAACATGCATTGTGCATGAACTATTGAACCACCCGGAAATGATAATCAATTAATATTATATGGAGGTATGTCATGAACCTACTGGCAATTAAATCAAGAGATCTTAAAGATGAATTTGATTTGACAGAAAAAGCAGCAGACCAGGCTATAAATGAGTATCCTAAAACTACGGATACTGAATTAGACATTCATCAGCAAAATGTTATTGATCATGTCTCTTCTTCTATTATCGATTCTCGAAACAAAACACTCGAAGAATTAAATTCCTTAGACTCTGCACGGAACAATATTGAAAGGGATATTGAAAGCTTTTCTCTTAATCACATAATTGAAATAGCCAAAAATAAAATTATTCGTGCTCAAGCAGAATGGCTTGAGGTTTTGGAAAATGCAAGGCAGGAAGAAGGATCAGCATTACGTAGTTACAAATATTTTATATATGTAAATAAATTGAAAAGAGAAGCATCTTATCCTGAATCTTCAGTACTTCACTGGGCATTTATTGTTTTAGCTGTTCTTTTAGAATCAGTTGTTAACTCTTTTTTCTTTGCAAGTGCAAGCGACCTGGGAATACTTGGAGGATTCTTTCAGGCATTATTTATCTCCCTTTCAAATATAGGATCTGCACTTCTTATTGGAATCTATGTTCTTCCATATAAGAACCATGTGGATACTAAAAAAGCATCCAGGGCAAAACTTCTAACCACGTTTTATATTGCCTTTGTTTTTTTGTTTAATCTCCTGGCAGCGCATTATCGTACATTATTAGAAGAGGATGCGCTTAATGCAAAAATTAACGCCATTCCGCATATGATTAATGATCCCTTAGGAATTAATTTTGAAGCATGGAATTTACTTATTATAGGGATGCTCTTTGTATTCGTTGCCATACTAAAAGGATATAAATCGGATGATGTGTATCCTGGTTTTGGAGAAGTGCATCGAAATTATAAGAATGCTTCAAACCATCGCGGGAAAAAGGTTGAAGCAATGAAATCAATAAATCGTATTATTGATGATTGCACCATGCAGGCAAAGAGTTACATTCAAAATGTGAATCAAAAAATCAAAAGTTATAAGGATTTAATTTTTCAAAGTGAAGAGGTTATTACAAATTTTGCCAAAGAAGTTTCTATGGCTGAAAATGCCTGTAATAATATGCTTTGGGAATATCGTAATGCTAATGTACGCGTGAGAAGCACCAAACCTCCCCAATATTTCTCACAAAAACATTCTTTTAAAAATTATCTCCTGGAAGCAGTTTTTACAAAGGAAAGGACGAATATTAACAGAATTGAATCCCATCTTAATGCAATTCAAAATGATGAAGAACAAAAACTAAGTGCCAGTCTCAGTGCCATCAACGAAAAAGCTTTAGAAGATATTACAAGACTTTTTGAGAAAGCTGAATAATCAATCTACTATAATGGAGGGGAAAAATGAAAACATTATCAAAAGAAAAAAAGTCAATTGTTGGCTATGTAATTATAGGTGTATGTTTTGTTGTTTTTAGTTTTCTAATAATATCTGCAGTAACCCTAAATAAAAGAGAATATGATCCTGAGACCTTTTGTACTGAGAATATTGAAGCGCATACTATTGTTGTATTGGACAAGACTGATCCTTTCAGCGCCAATCAGCAAAAGTTTATACTTAATTATATAAACAGAGAAAAAGATCAATTGAGACCGTTTGAAAAGTTTTCTGTCTTTACATTGACTGAAAATACCTATTCAAGTCCTGAGCCTTTATTTTCAAAATGTAACCCAGGCACCGGGGAAAAAGCAAATCAACTATATCAAAATCCCAGAAAAATTCAGATGAGATTTGATGAGTTCTTTTTAAAGCCATTAGAAGAAAACATGAAAAATATGCTGGTTAATAATACAGGCTCTAAATCTCCTATTTTAGAAATGATTAAAGAGTTATCTCTTAGAAAAGATTTTGGGGAAGAAGTCAAGAAGAGAACTTTAATTATAATCTCTGATTTGATGCATCACACCGCTGAATACTCTCATTATAAAAATAGAATTGATTATGAGTGTTTTTCTAGGAAATCCTATGCTTATGACGTGGCGGCTGTATTAGATTCTGTGAATGTCAAGATCGTGTATCTGCTAAGGAACAATTTGAATAGAATCCAGGGAGAACGTCACATGTCTTTTTGGGAAAATTATTTTGAAGAAATGGGTGCTGAAATTGTTGATGTGAAAAAAGTGAGATAAAAACTCAAGATAGAAATATTTATAAAGTTAGTAAGGTATGCCTTACTATGATGAACATGAATTTGATAAAAATGAGTTCAAAAGGACAAATAGTAATACCTTCATGTATGCGGCAAGGTCTCAGAGAAGGAGAAGAGTTTATAATTATAAAAGATGATGAACGATTCGTCCTTAAGAAAGCAAAGAGTTTGACAGACCAAATGAAAGAAGATTTGGAATTTGCACGTAGAACTGAAGAGGCATTGCAAAGATACGATAGGGGAGAATTTATTTCTATGGATGGAGAAGAATTCATTCAAGAAATCAACAAATGGTAAGAGTCGATTATGAACCTCGATTTAAATTAACGATTCAAAAGATAAAAGATGTTTCTTTTGAGAAGAAGGTAAAAAAACAGATTATTAAAATAATCGAAAATCCAAAAATCGGAAAGCCAATGAGATATAGCAGAAGAGGCACGCGAGAATTATATGTTAAACCTTTTAGGCTTTCATATTTATATATAGAAAATGAAGATAGGATAGTTCTTCTGGATTTATATCATAAGAAGAAGCAGTGAAGTTAAGGAAGACCATGTATTATATCAATCATCATGGAGAACTTTTCCAAGAATAAATAATATAAGTAAAAGAATTCTTTAGACCAAATAACCTATGTCAGTAAAAGCAAAAAATTCTAACTTTACAAAAAGACTCTACTCCATAAAAGATTTAGTTAGCCTTATTGGAGCAACGGAATGGTTCTGGAGAAGTCAGATATGGGACGGAGAATTACCCTATGTCCAGGTTGGAAAGAAGATGTTTATAGATAGCTATGATATCGAAGTCTTTATTCAAAAACATAAAATTCAAAACTAAGTTTTATCCTTGATAACATTTTAAGCATATGAGACTTTATTGATTCCTATCTTGTGCCCGTCAAGGCAGATAGGAGGTATTATGGGATCTTTATATAAACGCGGTGATACTTGGTGGATCAAGTATTATCAAAATGGAAAGTGCTTTAGGGAGAGTAGTAAAAGCACTTCAAAAATGATTGCGAAAAAATTGTTAGCCAGAAAGGAGGGTGAAATAGCACAGGGGCTGGCTCCAAGTATCCAGTTCGAGAAGGTGACCTTTGATGAGCTTTCAGAAGAATATCTAACTGATTATAAAATCAATAAGAAGAAATCTCTTAACAGGGCTCTACAGGTAATGGAACATTTAAAAGATGAATTTTCAGGAAAGACTGTACCTGAGATAACGACACCAAAAATTCAGGAATATGCTTCTAACCGGATGAAATGGCAATGCAAGGAATGCAACAGTAGATTTCATATTGGTGGAGAATTAAAATGCCCGGAATGCGGAGAAGAAAACCTTAAGAAAGGAGCAGCAAATGCCACTATCAACAGGGAACTTTCCGCACTTCGAAGAATTTTAAATTTAGGAGCAAGGCAGACTCCACCAAAAGTTCTGAGAGTGCCTTACATTCCACTGCTCAAAGAAAATAATGTTCGTAAGGGTTTTTTTGAGCATGACCAGTTTATTTTACTCAGAGATGCATTACCGGATTACCTTAAAGAGTTTGTTACCTTTGGGTATAAAATTGGTTGGCGGCATGAGGAGATTGCTTCTTTGACATGGGGTAATGTTGACCGGAATAACTGGATCGTGACTCTGAAAGCCGGGGAAACTAAAAACTCCGAAGCCAGAACGGTTTACTTGGATAAAGAGCTCAAAGCAATGTTCCAGGACCAGTGGGATAAAAGAAAAAAAAGCAGTGTATTGAGTCCATTTGTTTTCCCTAGCCCAACAGGATCAGGTAAAATCGTCAATTTTAGGAGAGCCTGGAATTCGGCCTGTAGGGAAATTGGTTTAGGATATGGCTATAAACTATCGGAAAAATATATTCAGAAGTGGCAGGGAGAATTTGCTGCAGGACCAATGTTCCATGATTTTCGAAGAACGGCGATTCGGAACATGATAAGGTCAGGCACACCGGAAAAAGTAGCAATGATTATTTCCGGGCACAAAACAAGGTCGGTTTTTGACAGGTATAATATTGTCAATGACGCTGACCTGAAGCTTGCTACAAAAAAGCAGGAAGCTTACCTGGAAAAGCAGATGGGCACAAATTTGGGCACAATTCAGCGTTTTCGCAAAAAAAAGGGCTAACATCAAAATGTTAACCCTTTGTAATTATTGTATTTTTATGGCGCGCCCGGGAAGATTCGAACCCCCGACCTGCGGATTAGAAGTCCGCTGCTCTATCCAGCTGAGCTACGGGCGCTTAAACCCAGATTAAAGAGTTTTTCATAACATATAATATTTCTGTTTTCCAATATTTTTTTCTTAAAAAACTGAAATCTTTATTATTTACTTCTTTACTCTGAGCTATATAAGCCTGCTCTTACCGGGTATTGCTGACCTGCTGTTATCATTCAGGAAATCATAGATTTTATCTTTCAGTTCCTTTTTGGCACTCCCATTTAACACCTGGTGCAGGAGGAAATTGGTATTCCTCTCAAGCTGGCCCATGGTATCGGCCAGGGCCTTTAACTGGAGCAACGCCTTTCGGGATTTCTCCTGGCAGGGGATATTCAGCTCCGGGTTACCCAGGATACTTATAAGCCGATCAAGCAGGGGATCGTTCATGCTTTTTACTTCTTCATATATAAGACCTGCCCATTTGTCTTTTAATTCTTCCGGCATTTCATTATAACCGGCAGTTATTTTGGGATTTTTCCCAAATCGAAGAGCTTGCTTCAAATCATCGATGGTGTTTGATACCAATCCCCTTGTCTCATTATCTATATCACCCTGGTTGAATAATTCATCCCATTTTTCCTCTATCTGCATTTTCACCCAGTTTTCCCCCTGTGACGGAGGAAGGGAAAGCTCCATAAACCTTTCATGGGCATTTCGCAGAACCATGACCGATTCCCAATATTCATCACCAAGACCTTCAAGAATGCTGTTTAATCTGTTAATGGCGGTGATCTTGGGGTTTTCTTCATTTGAACTATTAATAAGCAGCGCTTCCCATTGCTCCCTGAGGTAAGCGACTTCCTGTTTTACAAGGGTAAATATCATGCCTGATTTTGTAATTGCGTTTCTGAGAGAATCTGCCAGGATATTACAGGCATTCAGCCTGTCCCTGGAGAGATCCTGCATGGCCTTCATTGAGTCCTGCCTGAGCTGATAGCTTAAAAGTTCGGTTCCAAGGGAACGGGACAGTTTTTTTATTACCCTTGTCTCATGGCTGTTCATCTTGATTGTATAAGGCCTGAAATGTATTTTTATGACAGCAACCACTACATAATAGCTGTCTGCCCAGATTGAATCACCGAAGAAATTTTTTGGATACTCGAGAGAGGAATACATGTTGAGGTTAAGGTCAGTCTTTCTGACCAGCACAGGCTCCATATGCTGGAAGTCTTCAGGCTCTGATTCAAGCTGAAGCCTTACGCTCCTGGAATCGTTTGAAGGATCTTCGGAAGTCCAGCTTTTCTG
>JASFHE010000405.1:0-6289 GCA_050123415.1 Desulfobacteraceae bacterium
CACCATTCCTTTCATCAACCCGGCCGCAATTTGTTTACCGAGCTCATCATAGACCTTGTTTAATAGGTCGTGCTTACTGCCGAATTTCCAATCCATAGGCACTCTGAATCTGTCGTATATGATTCCGTTGTTGAAGTTGATTCGCCAATCACATACACTAGTCTCGTTGGTAAAATCCTCGTACAGTACAGCGGCTATTTTAAGGCCTGTGCCCTCGTCATCAATCACAATGCTGTCGATCACGCTCTTCCGCACCTTGTCTTCCATCTCTTTGTACAACCTTATACTGTCATCAGTAGGTGCTCTTTTTTCTATGACAGTTTTCTCATAAGGCACGTACTCTCTGGATGAACGTTGTACTAAAATTTTATCAAACATGTTATTTCCTCACGTAGTTTGGTTCTATTTCAACTTTCATGAACTTGTCCTTGCTAGAATAATTGGAATCTATATACTGTTTACCTTTCTCAGTTATGACTCTGCCTTTTCCGGACCTAATCATGAAGCCCAGCCGTATTAAAAACGGCTCTATAGTATGTAATAAATTTTTCCTTGCCTCATTAGTTATTATTGCCAAGTTATCTAGCCCTATTGGACCATTACTTTCGTACAATGTTTTTAACACAGTTATCTCTGTGGGAGTGAGGCCCTTGGCATCTATCTTCATGGTGTCAAAGTTTTTCTCCACCAGAGCGAATGTTATTACTTGTGCAGATTTATAGTAGGCGTAGTCCTGGCACCGTTCGAGAAATCCTACAGCGGTTCTTGGAATCCCTCTGCTTCTGCGAGATATGGCCCTCGCGGCTTTCTGGGTAACTGGTATACCTTTTCGTACAGCATGCGAGTTTATTATACTGGTGATTTCCTCGTCAGAGTATGTATTGAACAAGAACCTCAGTTTAAATTTTTCTATGAATGGTTTAGATAACTCTCCGTCGTCAGTTGTTGCACCTACCAAGGTAAAGTACGGAATCCAATAGAACTTATTAGCTCTCCCAGACTCCAATATGAATTTTTCCATGGCTATGCCAAGGATTTCTTGACCCTTTCTTGGTATTCTGTGTATCTCATCAACAAATACCATTGACGGTTTTATTGTATCCACCCTGTTACCCATTTGGTCGTACCCTGAGTGATTCAGACTGTCCAAAACTCCCATAACAGTTTCTTTATTAGATAGGTCATCTGGTGACACAGGTATGAAATCTACCCCAGCCAACTTTGCAACTTCCATTGCCATAGTTGTTTTGCCACAGCCAGCAGTCCCGGAAAATAATATATGCGGTATGCTCTTGTTCTGCTGAACGGCAGATTCCACTGCAATTGCTAGTTGTTTTTTCGTATTAATATGACCTATTATTGAGTCCATATTAGCAGATTCCATTGCCGTGACAGTACATACAGGCCATGCCTTCACCGTCGCAGTTGTCGCAGTAGTCCTCCTTGCCTTTGGTTTTGAAAGCATCTAAGTCCTTTGTCGCCGCGCTGGTGCTTTGCGTGGTTTCATTCTCAACCTCGCCAGCGGAGAAAACAATTGCCTTTACTTTTTCCTTCATCAATTTTAGCGCTTCTTGGCCAGGCAATTCTGAGCTCCTCTTTATCTCTGCCATCTTTTTAACATAGTTGTAAGTTGTCTTACTGGCAGCATGGTTTACCCAGCTTCCGGCTGTGTGCACAGTTTGAGTGGTTGTAGGCGATTTTATGTAGGTACTTTCTTTCTTATCTTTCGAGGTCGAAAAATAATCCGGTGGTTTGATGTGTGAATATATACCTATTATCTCAGGGTCATTATTAGCCATCCAGCCGTTTTCATCAAAAGCTTCGATTATTTGTTCCAACACATCCATAGCTTCCTTTTGCTGGTCTTCTAGTTTCTTGGCCACCAGTAATTCTTTCTTGTTATGGAAGCCAATTTCTATAGATAGTATGTCATATATCTCCACATTCAACGCCGTTAGGCTATCTGGTTTGGCCTTATCACCAAGCATAATTAGTTTCACATGCTTAGTACTTTTGTCAGGAAATACAATCGATCTCTCCCTTATACCAAGAAAAAGTCCTTTCCTGACGTTTTCATGTGTGGGTACAGACCTTTTAATCAGTTCTATACCCACATAATGGGCTTTCTTGTAGTCAAATTCTGACATGTAGTGCTCCTGCTTGATTTACTATTTTGCCGAATGTTATTACATCAGCGTTGTCTACAGCTATGAACCCAGCTGATTTAAATAGTTCTATGCTAGCCGTATTGTCTTTTCTTACTGTGGCGTACGCGTAAATGCTGTCGGTTCTTTCAACAGCCACGTTCAACAACTTGCGGGCCAACCCGAACCTCCTAAAGTTCGGGTGGACACACAGGTGTAGTATTCTTGTTAAATGATGCCCTTCTTTGATTTTACCTATACAACCAGCAACCTGGCCTCTTATTGTATCTACAAAGTAAATAGTATTGCTATTCATTATTGTGTATACATTATGACGCTTCTTTAATTTGTTGCACGTGTTTAGTAATTCGGCAATCTTCCCAGCTATTTCATGGGAAGATAGAGCCGTATAAAAATTGGCCATCCTAACTCCACATCTTTTTTGCTACCTTCTTTATTGTTTCCTTTTCATCTGCACTGTCAGCGCATTCCACCATGTTATTAACCATTTCATCAAACATTTGCGCCAGTATTTCCATTTTCTTTTGCTTCGGTGTAACGGTCTTGTCTTCCGCCCCATCAGCAGCCTTGGTTATCGTCTTTGGACTAACCTTCTTTTTCGCGGTAACTTTCGGCGGGCTGAGGATATTATTTATCACATCCGTGAAAGCTTCCACGTATTTCTTGAATGAGGTGCCTGATAACCCCGGTCCAGTGTTAACTTCTATAATCCATGCTTTCCCGTTTGCATCAAGGGCGCAGTCGACTGCTCCAAACTGCAGGCCGATAGCTTCAACTGATTTGATCGCCTCATCTAGCAACGCCTGATTTACATTTTCTGGTTTTATCCTTGAGAATTTGTAGCCTCTTGTATTGGATTTTATAACCATGTCCGGCGCTTTTATTTTGGAACCTTGGTAGTCCAGTATGGCCTTTAATGTGTCCTCGTCTAACTTCTTGCCCTTTTTCTTGGCCATTCTTTTTATCTTATCCGACTGGTCCTCGACATAGGCTTGCTTCATGTTATCTCTGGGGACTTTCTTCTGGGCATATATAAGTTTACCATTGACTATGTGCAGTCGGTATTCTGTTTGTATATCAATGCAATTTTGAAAGTACCCTTTCTTTCCGAGTATGTTATTAAGCGCGTCGATAGTCTCGGCGATGTGAGTAGGTGTCAGGCACGTGAAGAAGTTTACACCGCCTTGGTGATAGTTTGTTCTGGCTATCAAAGGCAATTTTATTTTCGAGCCCGGTTTTTTCAGTTCGACCATGATGTCGCTAGCTGCCACGAAGTCCTCAACATTCACGCCACAGGCTCTCATTATTTCAAGGGCCTTGAATTTATTTCTGTTGTCCCGTATTCTATCGGGGTGGTTCAGAACAGTGGCATTGCCAAGGTCAGTTGCTTCCTTCGTCTTGGCTCCCCAGCCGATAACTATCTTCTTTTTAGTTCCGGGCGCTTTGGTTCCACCACTGATGTCAAGTGCCTCTGCTAGGGCACTTCCGGTTTTGTCTGTTGCTCCACTGTAAAAAAGATAAACACTACTTTTCATTTGTCAAGACCCCCTAAAGATTTATCAAGAATTTTTTGTTGCTAAGCCAATTTTCCTTTATGTCCCTGCTGTAATTTAGTATATCTTCGACGGGCAAACTCATTATGGCTTTCATACCATCAATGTATTTGCTGTACTTTTTGTACGTTGACATGCTTTTCATTCTGTTATACCATCTTGTTATCCTGGCTGACGTAAGATAGGCATCCTGTGAAGCATTAAGTACATCACGTATCCTGCTAGAGCCCATAGTGGCTTTCATGTCTCTGCATAGCGGAATCTCCGACCACTTATCGAAGCCATTCCAATTCATTATATGGCCTATTTTTGATATTGCTATTTTCGTAGGCATGGGGCCATAAGACTCTATCGCCTGCACTATGTTGTCCAGCATAACGTAACTGGTCTTGAAGTTCTCATTCTCCCACAGTGCATATACCTCATCTATTATTGCTTTTGCCGTGCCTAAAACACACTCAGCTATGACCGGATGCATTAACCACATCCCACTCAATGTCCTATGTTCTAGTCTACCGTCGTGCTCTCTCCATTCGCCAAAGAACCCCCATCCACTGGTCCCTGGATTACTCATGACGCATTTGCTCCGTCGACAGCTGCCCATCTCATCACCATCGAGTTTTATACAGGCTATCGACAGTAATTCGTCCAGTACTTTGTTAAATGCATTGAAAAATATCAGCCTCTTTGTCATATTAAGCTCGGCTACTTTGATAGGGTTGCCGATATGTATGTGGCCGCCCATTGGGTAATCTCTGTTGGGATCTTTCAGGTAGCAACCAGCTACCCATTTGTAGCCACGTACTGGTGACATAAGTTGGTTATTACCTAGTATGTCTCTTATGTTTTTCACCAATCCGGCTGGAGTCCTGGCTGGATCTGGCCTTACTTCTATCATAGCTGCATCAGAACCTACTTTACCGTCTTTAGCTATGACGTTTTGTGCAAACACCACGTTGCCACTACTGTCAATGAGTAGAAACTCTGGATCTGCGCCCATAACAACGCCACCAGCAGTCTCTGATATCCACACATTCTTGTTGCCGTTTATCTTGTCAAACATAGCTTGTGACACGAAACCGACTCGTTTAAGGTCAATGGTTTTTAACTCGCCTTTTTCTACCAGACCTTTTGCCTTGTCAATGTCGCTTTGAAATGCTTTATAAACTTTGAGGAACACTGAAGTGTCAACTGTCCACACTTTTACACTGTCCCCGTAGTCCATAAATTTCCTTACCTTGGCACTCATCCTGATTCTTTCACCGTCCTCTGGTGAGGTCATATTGTCTGAAGGAACTAGGATGAGTTTCTTCTTAGAGGCCATATCACTTCTCCTGAGTGCCGCTATGCGCTGCTATCTTTCTCAGCACCGGCATTTCCCTAAAATCTCCGGCTGTAAACACTTCATGTATGTCTACTACTCCTTTTGTCGTTACTGAATCAGTGGCTTTTCTCACTTTCCTTGCCAAAATTTCACTGTCCTCTTGCGTAGTGAACCCAACTATTTTAGAAAGAATGCGTAAGACTATTTTCATAGATCTTATTTTCTTGCTTGCTCTGGAAGACTTTACACCGTCTTTATTAGCAGTATAACCAGCTATAAACCCCCGCTCGAACACATATTTTTTTATTCTATTTGCGAGTGTAAATAGAGGGAGTTCAGCCAACACTATTGGGTTTGATACTTCCAAATCTGCTGCCACTTCATCGTCGTTTTCATATCTTTCCAGACCTTCGTCTACAAACTTCTTTGCCTCCTCTGCAGCTTCAAGTTCAATAGTTTTTTTGTTCCTGGCTGGTAGTTTTATGACTTCACCCATAGGCTCTGGGGTCGGAGCACCAGTCTCCATTTTTTCAATAGCTGCCTCTTTCACTTCATCCACCTTGATGTTGCTGCAAGTGCCTTGCTCCATTTTGCTTGCCTCTATCTCTTCGAAGGTGGAATTGCCAGTATCAACCTTATCATCGGCCTTACTGCCTTTCACCTCGTCAGCTTCGCTTAACTCAATTATCTCCAAATTATCAACATCTATTATGACACTGTCCATCTCTTTGGATTTTGACATGCCTACCTGAGTTTTGTACTTGTTCAGCTTAGGGTTCCATACCATTCCGGTTATGTCTTTGGACGAAGACGCTTCAGTAGTGCCAGCGTTCTGAGTTTTGACTTCAGTGTGGGTTTTATTGTTATTATTCCAGTTGTTATTCCCTGTGTTCTGGGTTTTCTTTGGCTTGTAACCGTCCTCCCATTCTTTCTCTTTTTGGAGTCTAGCCACCTTCTTGATGATATATAAATCAGACATTACGGTTTTGTCTGTTATCTCTTTCGTTAAATCCCATATCAATAGGCTGTCATCCGGCATAGTTCTGAATTCAACGTCGCCTTTTCTTATGTATGGGAGGTCTGAGTCGGTGCCATACAATTTGACTCTTTTATTGTGCGCGAACAATCCAAGTTCCAAAAACTTCCTTTCTGAAGCAACTATGATTGTCTTCAGCGGCTTAACCAATACCACCTCGGCAGGCCTTGTGTCTCTGAATTGAGCCACTTGGTAGGGATTATTACCTGAG
>JASFHE010000406.1:0-6282 GCA_050123415.1 Desulfobacteraceae bacterium
TCTTCTGCGCCTATGGTGTCATCATCCCCCTCTGTGCCCGGCAATCCATCGGGACCACGACTTATGACCACCGCTGTTTCAGGCACCTGAATCCAGTGGCCCCAAATTATACCTACTATTTCATCGGTTTGAGAATCATACTTTATTTTGCTGTTATTACGTGAATAGACCATGATCTGGTAGTATTTTCCCTTACGGAGTTCCTCTGCCAGGGCCGGGTCTTCCGGCTCCGCCTCCCGTGCACGGACCTCTATATCATCTGCCCACGGGGTGCTGATTACAGGCAGGAGCACGGCCTCTTCAAACATGCTATGGTCTGAATAGAATATGGCAGGATATTGCGTATCGTCCTTTTGATTAAGGGCAGAAGCATTGAACCGGCTGTTCGCCTCCAGGTAAGGAGTTGTCCAGCTTCTTGAACCGTATAGCGGGTCTGTGATTAAAGAGACGATAGCATGATAACTACGTACAGTAGGACTTACTCCTCGATTAAACCGCTCCGGGTTAAGCGAAGCAAGGCACTGAAACATAAAATAATACCCGGGCCTAAAGTCCTCCGCATCCTTCAGGTTCCCGTAACGATCCAGGCGTTTATGTAAGGAATTTATCTCGGAGTTACTGAAATCCCTTGGCAGGCATAAAAAGCGGGTTGCATATTCCGGGTTCATGTTATGTTTGTCATATTCAGGACCTCTATTTGCCCCAGGGGCAGTATTGATATGCACCTCTTCGGGTATACAGCCGAAGTCTTTGTAGAAGAGGACAACCCCGTCATTGATGACCTTCATCTGATTAAGGGCTGCGATAACCGTACTGTCATCTGCCGTATTTCTCATTGCTCCGGCGGTAATGGTGACAAGGAGCCCGATTATTGCCAGTACCGACAGGATTTCAGGGAGGCTGAAGCCTTTTTTTGATTGTATGTCCAATTTTAAAATGCTCCCGATTAAAACTCTTTTTTAAAGAGATAATAGTCCTGAAGGTCCACATCCCCGTCTTTATCCAGGTCCGCAGCCGGATTCCAGTTGGAGTCTCCGGGATGGCTGCCTAGGGCATCCTGAAAGGATACATAATCAGACTGGTCAACCTGCCCGTCTCCGTTCATGTCACCCGGTACACCGGGTGTGCCCTGACCATAATTCTTCTTAAAGAGATAGTAGTCATAAAGATCCACATCTCCGTCTCCATCAAGGTCCGCAGCAGGATTGTAGTTGGGATCTCCTTCGCTGCTGCCCAGGGCGTCCATAAAGACATCATAATCATCCTGATCCACAACTCCGTCCCCGTTAATATCACCGGGCACATCACCCTGTGTACCTGATTTATTTGCCTTTATTGTCCCTATAAAATTACCTGTGGATTCCACAGTAAACACATATATCCTGTCATTTGTTGATGAACCTGCAGTCTCGGCCCTTATGCTCCTGATTCCCACGGGGATGTCCACATTCCATTCATTGTCAGGCGTAGAGGTGCTGCCCACAAGCGGGGCAGTGCCGTAACGAAAATTCCTGCACTTGTCTTCACTGCCTGCAGCCGGCAAACTGCCGATATTTATCCTGTGCCGCCATTCCAGCAGAGTGGACCCCTGTTTGTATTTCGGATAGCAAATAGATACATAGTCAGCAAAATCCTGTTCTGCGTTCCCCACCATACCGGCCACTTCGCCTGTGTATTCGAACGGATAAATGGTCATGGAGATGTCCCTGTCATAATCCACCCCTCCGGGCTTGCCGTCGGCCCCGAAACTTATAACGCACATGGTCCCGCGTCCATAGTACAGGTTTGTGGGCACGGAACGGTACTCTTTGGGTAATTTGAAATTTTCCTGTGTCTCGATCACCGGGGCCAGGGCCTCGGGCAAGGCCTCCCAGCAGTCATCCCAGTCGCCCCTGAAAGGACTGTCAATGGGCATGAGACTGCGAAGGTCACTGTAGGTGGTTCCAAATCCGGGCAGCGCATTCTTTATTCTTTTGTTTGATCCGGGGCCGGGCGGGAAGGCCCAGTTTATCCTGCAGCGGTATGTGCCTGGCGGGACTTTATAATTTTTAGACCAGCCTATGCACTCCCCCTGGTCGTTATATCTGGGGCAGTAGTATTCAACCACGGTCTCATCCTTTAGCGTGATAATCTCACCATCGGAAAAGAGTAAGGGGTTTCCCCATCCGTCCTTCAATACTCCGTCCTCGGGCGGGGTGATGTACGGCCCGCGCCATCCGGCCCATATACGCTCATTCTCGTAATATTTCCAGCAGTAGATCTCCGGGATATCTCCAGGGTCATAGACTGTGTCGCCATCTCCATTGATATCCCTTGTCCACAATGCCCTGGGCTGGGGAAACAGCAGTACCTGTTCCTCTTCTTTTTCAGCTACAAGGTCGCCGACAATATCTCCTTCGGTGTCTACCAGCGCGGGCAGGCTGCCCATGTCCGCAACATAGCCTGAAAATTGCCTCTGGCCGTTGCAGTAGAGATCCTGCCTGCCCATGACTGCCATGCGAATATCATCCATTACGGCGATAGTCCGGTCATATTCCATGGTTCCATCGCTCTTCATGGCCTGATATGTGGTAATGGCTGCCAGACACCCCACAAGCGCCAGGGCCACAAGCACCTCTATGAGTGAAAAACCCCTGTTACCCGTCATAATCGATCTCCACTACATACTGGTCCGATAAGTTCTGTTTACAGGCATATGGGCTTTTTTCCACGCACTGGTATTCCCTTACAGGGGGCACATTGATACCGCATGAAAAGACCGGCAGACCGTCCTCCAGCAGGATCAGTTTTTTCAGGCCGATCTCAAAGGTGTGGCTTATGTCTACTATGGAAAAAGGGCCTGTATCCCCCGGGTCCGGGTCCCAGCGGAAGGTAAAGTTCTTGATATTGCCCTGTTCATCGCTGTAATAAGGTAGTTCAGTTACTGTCCTGGAGGGCAGCCTGGGGTAGAAGTCGGTTGCATCGTCAGGGTTTTCAGGGTCTGGCTGTTTTGCATAGACCAGGAGGGCGGACAGAGGATGCGTCCTGGCCGGCCTGCGGTCATTTACCCTCACTACCAGCCGTTCCACGGGATTATAATACCTGGGGTGTTCCACGCGTTTCATTGCTTCCCTTTGATAAGCTACAGGTGTATTAGTTAGATCCTCTCCTACCGTTTTTAGCAAAAAGGTGTCTGTTCTGAAGTCGCCCGTAAGTTCAAAATTATACTCACCGCCTGCTGTACGGAATGCCGGGATGCTAATATTATCTCCCCGCAATCGCTCCTCACCGGGCGGTTTTGTCAGATAGCGCTTTCCCCTGTAACCTACCCAGAACCCGGTCGCAGGATTGTAGCGGTAGATATCGTCAGCCCCTTCGGGATTGAACTTGTCATCGTACAGGACAATGATATTGCTGAACCGCCTGTAAAACCAGAAATCCATGACCCTGCTGAGCCGCGTTGCCACATAAGGGGAAGGCGGCTCATTTGCATATTTTTGCACTATCATTTTAGGCCCAAGGTCGCTGATATATCCGCCCCCGGCCGAATAAACACCTCCGGGCTGATCGGCCAGGCGTCCGAATATGCCCTGTTCCACCACCCTTATACGTCGTAAGTCTTTACGATGCCGGGGCGCCCGACTAGTTTCATAGGCGCTTGGATAAGTACAGATAAGCACCACCCCTGCAAGGACAATGAGCATGGCAAGGGAGGCGATAAGGATATACCCGTCCTGATGCCTTACGGCTAAAACCTGTTTCCTGCAGCGGAATCGATATCTAAACATGCTAATAAAGGTCATATGAATTCCTGATGTCTATCCTCCCCAGCCAGTTAAGGGTAGGCATGACCTCAAAACTTATGTAGGTGACGGCTTTTTTACCCGGTTCAGCAGGCATTGGCTGGCTGATCTCAAGAAGCCTGTCAGGTCCGACCGGCACCTCCGGGAACATAAAATACCCGTCCTCGGTAATGACTGCATCAAGGTCCTGTTTTTCCGGTTCAATAAAAACAAGATCCGTGATTTTTTCATGTGCTTCACTCGGACCCGGAGCAGTATAATAGATGCGTATCATGACGTCAGTAACTGAATTTGAATTAAAATTATCTTTGTACAGGCCGCTCGGGATTATGACACCGGATACAGGGGCCATGAAACCGGTTTTGCGGATAACCAGTTTTATATCGCTCTCTGCGCCCGTATCCTTTTCAGATATAATACCATTGGCCCCGGGGCTCACAATGGTCATGTCGCCCTGATCGGGCGTGTCTTTATTAAATATCAGTTTATTTCCCCAGCCATCCCTGAACACCCCATCTCTGGGGGCGCTGATATAGGGGCCGCGCCATCCCATGTAGAGGTATAATGGGGAATATAAAACCCCGCCCCCGTCACCTTCGGTGGTATGCCCGTTGTCAAGAAACAGGCATCTCCTCAGGATATCGTCCGATCCGTTATTGTTGGCATCTGTTGTCCAGAGCCCCCTTGGCTGGCCGTCGATCAGATCAGGAAGTTCTCCCATATCAGGCACATAACCGACATCATATAATGCAGGCTCTCCGGGAAGGGGCCTGCCCAGAATGGCATCTTTGATTTCGGCCATGGCAGTCATGGTCTGTTCAATGCGCGCATGGTTTGTGCGGTCGTGCATGGGGCCTGCTGCAATCAGTACGCAGAAGAAAACGATGACCATCACAACAAGCAGCTCGATCAGGGTAAAGCCGTCCATGTGCTGTTTTGAATAGTGTTTTATAAAGTATCGAGACATTGCAATATCAATTTATATAAAAACATAATCATGATTCCGGCAAGAGGCATCAAATATCAGCAGTCAATGTCCGCAAGTGAACAATTTTGCACCTGCGATCTTTCTTGAGGTTGATTAAGGAATTTGGCAGGAACGTGAGAGCTTAAAACAATCCCCAAACTTGATACCTGATACCTCTTGCCCGAATCTGATCATCTATTATTCTTTTTTTCAGCACACTCCATAGCCGGAAATACCGCATAGGGGACCTCAATACGCTTTTGGTCCTCAACATCCGTTAAAACCACCATTTTTCCGCTTTGTAATTTTTCACCCGGATCGCCTGTCCACGAAAGATCGATCCTGTGTACCCTGCCGTTCTGCAGGGATGTTTCTTTCCATTGAATCTCCGGCACATCAGTCTCTATGCCGGTCACATTAAATGATTCTCCTTTCCTGTTGGACAGGCTGATGCGTGCCGGAGAAAATGAACCGTCCTCAAGCGCTGTGAATTTGATGCGGACAGGGCGATACATAATGTCGCCCTCGATATCACCATCAAAAAATATCTCTCCGGGATAACCGTCCGGAATGTCTGTCCGGATTTTCACAAGGTCTCTGAATTTTCCCACCGGGATGTCCGGAGGAAGAGATATTTCAAGGTCATATATGTTTCCCTGCCCTGTATTTCCATCGCCGTCAATCAGTTTAAACCCTGATTTGAGATACTGTGTGGATGTATCCACTTTTGTTATAGAAAAATCCTTTTTCCTGGGAGAGGAAATCAGAAAATGCCAGGACAGCGCCTTTCCCCTGTCATTTCTGAAACTGACTGTATTATTCGGCGACACTTCCACGGAGGTCATGACTTCGCCGGTTACTGCCAGCTCAACCGGAGATAATCGGGAATCCTTAAAAATCACGCTGGCTGTCTTTTTTATTTTTCCTTTGAGCCTGCGGGTAGATATTTCAATAACCACTTCTCCTTTACCCGCAACAGGTATTTCCCTGGTAAAACCGGCCGCGCGCACCCCCTCCCCTTCGATAATATCCCGGATCTCCAATGCCCTGCTGCCGGTATTTTCTATCTCAAAGACATGGCGGATGAATGTCCCGTTCCAGATTTTACCGGCATCGTGGACTATGGAATTTTCGGAAGTCCCCACAGCTTTCATCAAAGGGGAGGGGGTACGCGCGGCCTGACCGGTATCGGGAGGGTTATGGTTTGATACCGGAATGCGTGTGCATGAAAAAGTTAAAAAACTTAAAAGAATGCAAAAAACCCGTATGGTTGATACTGAATATTTCATATTCGTGTGTTATATTTTCTTTTTAAAGATTCATAAAAGTAACGCAAACAGGAATACCACCTTATCCGTCATTCCCGCCTTCGCGGGAATGACGAACTATAAAGCTTAAATCAACAGTATTGGGTGTAAAACCCAACCCTACTACACACAGCATTATGTTACAGTGTGTTTTTTATATGCCGCCTTTCTTCTCCTGATGCCCAGGCCTGCCAATCCCGAACCCAGCAGCCAGACTGCTCCCGGT
>JASFHE010000407.1:0-6281 GCA_050123415.1 Desulfobacteraceae bacterium
TTCATCACTTGGGCTTGTGTTCCCCTGGAACTGATTACTGCCTTGGATCAGCCGAACCGCGTTTTACGGACCCGTATGCTGCGTGGTGTGGGAGGGGATAGCCGTGAGGCTATTCCCTATCCCGATGGGCTTTTGCCTGAACTGTATTTCACAAAACAGACCTTAATTTACAGCAATTTAAGTTTATTATAATTCAATAAAAACTTTGACAATTCATCTGGAGAACATTTTAACTTTCTAAGTTCATCCTTTAATTTACTTGAGAATGGTATTAATGACCCATCAAAATTAAGACTTCCAATATATAAACATTTTCTATAAGCACCATCAGTTTCTATGTGGATGAATTCAGGTTCTATTCCATGAAGTAATTCAATCATATCATTTAGATTATCAACCTCTACCCCAGGACCAATTGATAAGATATATTTTGAATGTTCTTTGGGTAATGGATCTGAACTTGAGCCAAATGTATCATCCAATGGAATATCAGATATCTCAAATCGATCAATAATAGTTTCTGCATCGGGCAATAAATCATTAAGTAAAATGTTGTATCCAAGCCATTTTCGAGGTTTCATTAACATTGTTCTTCTCTTTAGCACAACATAGAGTAGACTGCCTAATAGTCGTGTTTTTTTACGGCTAATCTACGTACTAAATTGTTATATACGACTAATCAGTCGTATATAACCACATATTGTCATTTTATACGACTTTTTAGCCGCCTATTTTTTTTGCTTTTAGTAAAAAAAGTCCCCGTTTAGCTCTTAGTAAAAATTTAAGAAAATTGGTTCAAAATCAAAAAAACACTTCTCAATATAACATATTGGAAATAATGAAGGGCAAATCAGTACAAAAAAGCATGCTAAATACCATGGAGCGGAAATATCTCTTTCTTCAGGTACTCCACAACCCTTTTTACCTCTGTCATTGCCTTTTCCTTTTCTTCTCCGGTGCTGGTGTGGGGATGATCAAACAGACTCCCGACTTCCATCTCTGGCCCGAACATCATCCCGCCTACAAGGCCTGCGAATTCATCTACAGGCTCAAGGTTGTTAAGCGCGGACCACGCAAGGGTCCAGCATCTAGCTGTCCGGTAAAGGTCGTATCCCCCTCCTCCAAGAGCAAGTATCCTTGGGCATATCTCAATGATTTTTTTAACGGCTTTCATGTATCCGTTATTTGTGAGCTTAAGATGCGTCAGTGGATCGGAAATAAGGGTGTCAGCGCCAAGCTCCGCTACAATAAGGTCCGGAGCAAAGGTCTTTACAAGAGGTAGTATTACCTCGTCAAAGGCATAGGAAAAGACCTCATCGTCAGAATCCGGTTCAAGGGGGATATTTATGGTGTATCCCCTTCCGGCGCCTTCTCCTCTCTCATTTTCATTTCCGGACCAAGGGTACAGGAGCCTGCCTGTTTCATGTATGCTCATAAAAAGGACATTCGGATCATTATAAAACGCATCCTGTACTCCATTGCCGTGATGGGCATCAATATCAAGGTAAAGGATTTTTATCCCGGGATATTTTTTAAGGGCGTCTTTTATTGCGATAACTATATCATTGACATAACAGAAGCCCTCTGCGTTTCCTTTTCCTGCGTGATGAAAGCCTCCGAGAGGATTAAAGGCATTGAGGACCTCGCCTTTTAAAATGCTGTTTATGGCGGCAACAGTCCCTCCGGTTACCTTTAATGACCATTCGAAAATCCCCGGAAGGATCGGATTGTCCTGTGTGCCTATACCCCTTTCAAGCATCTCAAGGCTGAATTCTCCTGTGCCGGCCTTTTTAAGGAGCTGTATGTATTCACCTTCGTGAAAGAGATTGAGGAGAGAGTCATCAGGGCGTTCCGGGATCAGCATCTTCATCCATTCATATCCCATGACTCCATATCGATTGCAGAGCTCATAGGTCTTTGCGGCCCGTTCCGGTTTAAAAAAGTGGTCGTCGCCAAAGTCAAACCATGCAAGTTCATCCGAATAGACAAATATTGCCCCTGACTTTTGGACATCATTTTCCATTGAGAACTCCTTGATATCTGATTTATGATTACTGATAACAGATTGTCAATCGATCTTCAAGTGATTCACAGGCAGGAATGCTTGAATAAAGGCCTTTCGATTATTTTTCGGACAAATAACCATACTTTCTTTTGACATATTACTCAAAATCGTCTAACAAAAATATAAGATCAAGAGGTGCCGCTATGTCTTGGATACGAAAGATAAATCAATATCACCAATCTCAAAAAGAGGGTTTTTACCGATATCTTATACCCTCGCCCCTTTACCAGGCATTTGATATCAATCCCCTTAATCTCTTAAACAAGGAAGGGAAAAAGGTTGTCCGGTTTTTCTGCCCTGAAGACCAAAGCACATGTCTTGTCGAGATCAAACTGCCTGAGATTGAAGACCCTGTTTACTCCATTCAAATCTCCGATTCAATAGACCAGAGTTCAATAGAATGGGATTTTCTTATAATCAATGATCTGTCATCAAAAAGATTCAACACTGACCTGGACAGGCATGGAAAAGATACTTTATTCGGTTGGGCGGAAAGGAACATGGCTGAAGAGGAAAAGGCAATCAAGGCAGGTTACTGTCCCGGACAGATAAGAAAGGGACTTGGACTTACCAGGCATACAATCGATTCGCTGGACCTTTTCTGCCGGATACTGGGCATAAAGAGTATAAGGCTTGAAGCGCTCTTTTATCATAATGCAATAAACTTTGAAAGATTCGGATTCGGATACTATGAAGGATATAAGGCAATGCTCCGGATACATGAGTTGTTTCAGCCCGGAGGCGAGCTATACCATAAAATGGATAACAGCAATCCATTCCGCCTTAATGAATCGGCCTATACCGTGAGGGGAAGAAGCTGGGCCATCCATGACAATATTTTAAATGATATCAATGATGACATCATAGATGGGCAATGGACATCTCCTGTCATGTACCGTATGGTTGAAAATCCCAGGAGTATGGTAACATTTCCTGACCCGGTTTATTAATTTATCAAAGATAAAGAATATGAAAATACCTTTGTTCGGAAACATGAAGATCAGGAATAAACTGATCGCCGTGATCATATCACTTGTGCTCATCCCCCTTATTGTGGTGGCCTTTTTTTCTATGGCCAGGTTCGGCAGCGCATTAAGAAAGGCATCCGAACAGGACCTGGATCATCTTGTCAGTAATATATACTATATGTGTGAGATCCGGCATGAAAGCGCACAGAAAAAAGGACAGGGCAGCGATTCGCTGAAAAACAAGATAAAGGCTATTGATGTAGGCAAGACAGGCTATATGTATGTAATTAACAGTAAGGGTGTGCTTAAGATACACCCAGCCAGGGAAGGTTCCAATATAATAGATTCAAAAGACTCATCCGGCTTTGAATTTATCCGCTCAATGATTGATGACGCAGTTACATTAAAGCCCGGAAGCATAGGAACAATTCGTTATCCCTGGATTAATCCTGAACTCGGAGAGAAAAACCCGAGGCAGAAAATAATCAAATACGCATACTTTAAGCCCTGGGACTGGATCATAGCTGCCGGGACCTATGAAAATGAGATATACCGGTCGCTTCACGAGACAGAACGTTTTATTATTATACTTACCTTTGTAAGCATCACCCTTGTCCTGGTTCTTACCATAATATTCTCAAGGCTGTTGTCCGGACCGATACACGAACTGACCGAGGCGACTTCAAGGATGGCTTCGGGAGATCTCACCCAGAGGGTAAAAGTGATGACCGAGGATGAGATCGGAATACTTGGAAATTCCTTTAACAATATGAGCGCGCAGATTCGGGATTACACATCAAACCTTGAAAAGATGGTTGAAGAAAGGACAAAGGATCTCCGGGAATCAAGGGAAAAATACAGGAAGCTTTTCAGCTTCCTGGACAGCATCCTGGAAAGCGCAACTGAATATGCGATAATAGCGCTTGATGCCCATGGGAATATCCTTGAATTCAACAAGGGGGCTGAGAATATATTCGGGTGGTGCAAGGATGAGGTAGTTGACAGGCAAAACATCAGCATCACGGACATGCCCGAAGACAGGGATAAAGAGATATTCAAGGATATTGTAACCAGGACTAAAACACATGGCGTTTATGAGCAGGATATCTATCGCGTGAGAAAGGACGGCTCGCTTTTCCCGTCCTATACCAATATTACCGTGATAAATGATCCGACCGGCAGGCTGGAGGGATTTGTTGAGATAGTAAGGGATATCACGCAGCGCAAGAATCTTGAAAGGGAGCTGAAAGAGACCAAGGACTTCCTTTCAATAATCATGGAAAGCTCGGTTGACGGAATAGTTACTACTGACCTTAAGGGAAAGATTACATATCTGAACCGCGGAATGGAGGACATGACCGGCATGGTAAGAGAGGAGGACACGGGCACCCATATCTGTAATTTCTACAGGGACGGTATTGATCAGGCAAGAAAGATAATGGGCCTGCTAACCGAACGGGAGAGAGTTGAAAATTATGAGATCAATGTCCTGAGAAAGGATGGCGAGGTCCGGTCGATTGTGACGTCTCTTTTTATGTTAAGAGATGAAGATGGCAAGGATATTGGGACCGGAGGAATATTCAGGGATGTAACTGACAAGAAGGTCCTGGAGGCAAAACTTAAGTCCGCCCGGGCCGGACTCATTGAGGCATCCAAGCTGAGGGCCCTGGGTGAACTGGTCGCAGGGGTTGCCCATGAGATAAACAATCCCTTAATGGCTTCACAGACAGTGCTCCATGTTATACTGCGGAATATGCCCCCTGAATCCGATGAGAGGGAAAGACTGGAATTGATACGGAAATGCAACGACAGGATTGAAAGGATAGTCGATCATCTCAGGGAGTTTTCAAGGACAGGGACACAGGATTTTATTGATATTAATGTGAATGATCCGATCAATAACGCACTCATGATGACAGGGCAGCAGCTTATGGATCACGGAATAAGCATAATAAAAGATCTGCCCGATAATCTTCCCGCGATTTCGGCAGATGCCGGCCAACTGGAAGAGGTCTTTCTTAACCTTATTTCTAATGCCAGGGATGCCATGGATGATACGGATGGTGAAAAGGTCCTGACAATCTCGTCTTCATATATCGAGGAAATCGGAAAGCCGTTTATTTTTATTTCAGTCAAAGACTCAGGCATGGGTATCCCAGAAGAAAACATTGAAAAGATACTTGAGCCTTTTTTCAGCACCAAGCCTGTAGGAAAGGGGACAGGTCTGGGGCTTTCATTGTGTTTTGGTATACTGGAGTCACATGGAGGCAGGCTGGATATTAAGAGCAAGGAGGGGGATGGAACGGAAATAAGGATATTTCTTCCTGTTAAAGATATGGAAAAGATATAGATATAAGATTTTTAAAAATGTAAGATTTCTTGTATCTCATTTTAAAAAGAGGAGTAATAATGGAAAAACGTATATTAATCGTTGATGATGATGAAATGGTCCGCATAGCGCTGCTCGAGCTACTGAAGCCAGAGGGATATATACTGGATGTAGTCGGTAGCGGTAAGGAGGCGCTTGTAAAGATTGCTGAGAACAAATATGATCTGATGATGTTTGATATCATCATGCCGGAAATGGACGGTATGGAATTATGTAAAAAAGTAAGGAGTATGGAAGAATATAAAGAGATACCGGTTGTTTTCCTTACGGCAAAAAGCAGGGAACAGGACAAAATAAAAGGTCTTGAGGCGGGAGCCAATCTCTTTCTTTCCAAGCCTATAGCGCCGGAAAAACTGCTTTCCATTATCTCCGGGACAATTGGGTAAGTATCCCTGACACTTCTTGTCTTAACAGGTTGTATCCGATATTACTCTTTTAATGTTTTCAAGCATTATCCGACAAGCAGGAAAAACATTGAAAAGATATTGACTTACTCTTAAGCCTCAGATAATAAATAATCTTGAAATATTACAGCAGAAGCTGGTTATATAAGGATTTCAGGGCAAAGTAGAAAAGCCAAATAAATATAAATATTTTTAAAAGGCCATGAAGGTCTGTCGTATTTAGTATGATACACAGCTTCATGGCCTTTTTTATGAAAATGTAATCGAACAGGCAAAGTTGATTATGGAAATCGATAATAATATTTCCTGTATAAAAATCATCTTTTAGTCAAAATACCACCGCCAGAGGCGGTGGCTTGATGTTGTTAGTCCTAAACTTTTTTTAAACAGTTTGCCTGAAAATAAGGGGGGGGGAATATTGCTAACCTATTGATATTACAAGAAGCGAGTCAATT
>JASFHE010000408.1:0-6279 GCA_050123415.1 Desulfobacteraceae bacterium
AGTAGAATTTTTCTCTTGGCGTTAACATAATGATTATCTTATACATTTTTTTTATTTATTGTGCAATCACAATCTTTACAAAGTCAAATTAGTAGATACTCAAAAATGCACTACGGCCACAATTGCTGTAATGGAGGAACCATTCAGCTCCAAAACAGTTGGAGAAGGCTTCGGAGGCGGCGGAGCCCCGGGTGCGGCCAAACCACCTGCCGGCGCAAAAAAACCTCCTGCAGGTGGACAGGGTGATGGCAACGTGGCTGCACTTTTTGCCGGACCAAAAGAACTGCCCGAAGAGGGAACAGTCCGCCCTATCCTTTTTGCCAACCGCTTAAAAGTTGAAAAGGGTAAAATCACTGAAATTGAAACAATCATTGCCAGGGAAAGGGATTTTGCCTTCAGTGTGGAAAAGGAACTGGCAACAAAAGACCAGGACTGGGATACTATTCTCCCGCCTGAAAAACGGGTATCCCGCAAGGTGCTGGCAGATGCAGCCAATCATTATTTTGATCTGTTCATGAAAGGCTCGACAGTCAGCGTTCCCTTTGCAAAAGTATGCGACCGATGGGAGAACGGTTTTTTGACCACAGGGCGGGACCATGACTGTTCACCCGTATCTTTCATTAATAACAGAGGCGCAAGCATTAACCACGGCCCGCGGCGCGTCTGGGTTGATACTGAAAAAGGCATTTCCATCGCATTTATGATGTTCGCAGGAGGAGCAACCGCGAACGAGGAAAACCCCACAGGAAGCGGCCTGGTGGATTGCCACATGTTCAGGATAAGAGACGGTGAAGTGGACCTGATCCATGCAATCGTAGGGCCCAGGGCAGAATCAATGGGCTGGCCACTTGAACCTATCGAATAGCATCTGTATTCAGATTACCGGGGAGAGATATATGTATAAGCCATGCCGCTCTTACACAGTAATAACAATCCTTATCACGTTTTTATCGATTCTATTCTTTTTTTCGGGTCAAACCACATCTGCTGAGGAGTGTGACAGAGATTGCCTCAAAGGAATGATTACACAGTATATTGATGCCCTTGTGGCCCATGATCCCTCCAGGCTTCCCCTTGCTGAGAATGTCCGTTTCACCGAGGATTCAAAGGTCCTGAGATTAGGCGATGGACTATGGCAGACAGTAACCGGAAAAGAACCGTTCCGCCAGGACTACCTGGACACGGAAAAGCAGATCGCAGCCGCACATGTTGTAGTTCGAGAAGGTAAAAACCAGGCACTCTGCTCAGTGCTTCTTTATATCAGCGATATAAAGATCGCAGGCATTGAGACCCTTGTAGAGCACATTACTCCGGAGTCACGCATCAAGCCGAATCAACTGGGTGCCCCTATCAGGGGAATGAATGATCCTGTTCCGGCAGGTAAAAAACAGTCGCGCGAGTCTCTGATCCGGACTGCCCTGACCTATACCGAGGGCCTGCGCATCGGCAATTTTACCGACGCGGGAACACCCTTTGCCCCGGAAACCTATCGTGTGGAAAACGGGGTCATAATGGCCGGAAAAGGATGCGAGAGGCCTAACAGCGGCTTGTATGAGCAGTACATCACTCTGCACGCGGGCATCATAGCAAGTGTTGCCGCAGTTGATGAAGAAAAGGGCATTGTATTGCTGTGGATGAATTTCGGTTACGCCGGTTCGAACTATGGCGAAGGCAACTCGCTCGTGACCTTTGAGGCCTTTAAAATCTGGGGCAGTGAAATCCACTCTGTCCTTGCATTTTTCCGTTCACTGCCTCTGTCAACATCACGTTTCTGGCCGACATCCGATCCGATTCCAAGATAACAGGAGATTATTATCATCGTAAAAATAAAGATAAAGGGTTGTATCTATTTATAATTGGAGGCGACAACATGAAAAGATTCTTCCTTATGCTTATAACACTTTCATTACTCGTTTTAACCGCGAAAAACAGTCCTGCAGGTGACATTCTGCCAAAGCCGGAGCTGGAATTTTTATTTGAAATAACTGCAACGCTTGATCCGCCCCAGGAACTGGGCAAGACCAAATACGGCACCCGAAGGATAATTAACATCACTGGTGGAACGGTTAACGGCCCGAAAATCAAGGGAAAAATACTGCGCGGCGGAGCGGACTGGCAGACAGTGCGCGAAGACGGAACTGCAGACCTTGTGGCCAAATACAGCCTGATGACTGATGACGGTGTGATCATCTTTGTTGAAAACAGCGGCATCAGGACTGCGCCAAAGGAGGTACTTGCACGACTTGCAAAGGGTGAGAACGTACCTCCTTCAGAGTACTACATGCGTACATCAGCAAAGATGGAGGTTAAAGCAGGCAGTAAATATGACTGGCTCAATAAATCGGTCATAATATCCACGGGAATGCGCAAGGCCAACAGCGTGGTCATTCATTTTTACAGAGTATTGTGATCCGGTTTCAGTAAGACCGGAATTTATTTTCAATACTGTTGACTTAAGCGCAATGGAACGCCTATTTTGCCACCCTCACCCAGCCTCTCCCCTCAAGGGAGAGGAGCAGAGCTTAATTCATCAACATCAGGACATATTTGTGATCGGTTTTTATGTAGAGACAGGTTTCAAACCTGTCTCCAAATGGTGGTGTATAATCCGTATTAGCACAGGGACAGGAAAACCACCCTGCGAAAAACTATATGCCATCATTTCCCGGATTTACATCACGGATTTTGATGAGCCATTTTCCGTTTATTTTAACAAGTTCATTAACTTCACGCCCGGCAGTAACAACCTCTCCGCCGGTTTCAAGTACGCCCATCCAGTAAGCATGATAGCGTGCATGATCCTCATCTATAAACTCGATATGGGGATTCGTCACTATATGGTACATATGAGGCTTTTTTTTGCCGTCCTTATCAGTAGCATCCATTTTTTTCCAGGCATCTACTACCATCTTTTTAAGAGCTTCCCGTCCTTTTGCTGTACTTGCGCTGCTCCTGAATTCTCCATCAGGTGTAAACTTACTGAGGAATGCTTCTGCATCGTGTGAATCCAGCGCCTGGATGTATTCCCACATCAACTGCTCAATCTCCACCCTGTCCTGGGCTCGCAGCGGGACTTTTTCCGAAGCAGATAACAGGGATGTTCCCATTAACAGAAATACCGATATTGATAAAAATAACAGTTTTTTTATGGTCATAAGAAACTCCTTATGTAAAAAAGGGTCGAGGGGTCAAGGGTTCCAGGGTTCGAGTGAAAGACATAAAACTTCATTCTCCGGTGTGCCGCTCTATAAACCGTACTGCCTGTTCCGGCCAGTCCTTTGCCGTCTCATCATTCAGGTTGACTCCCATACCGAATCCGTGCATTGGAGTATCCAGAAGATGCATCTCTACCGGTACACGTACCTTGAGACATGCCTCGTAATACAGGAGCGAATTCTTCACAGCACCAGGAAATCATTTGTGCCGTGTACAATAAATGCAGGAGGAGTATCACCTGTTACATGTTTCCACGGTGACAGGGCTTCATACAGGTCCTGATCATCCTGTGTCAGATTTGTCCGGGAGCCTTTGTGTGTAACCGAATCATCCGTCAGGTCAATCACGGGATAGAGCAGAAGTGCAAAGGCAGGCCTGGCGCTGAGGCTGTCGATCTCATCCGGTGCATAGGGTTTTTCAGGCAACAGCTCATTGTTGTACAGTGTAGCCAGCATGGCGGCAAGATGCCCGCCTGCTGATCCTCCGAAAACACCTACCCTGTCCGGATCTACATTGTATTCTTTCGCATGTGCTTTAATGTATCTCAGTGCACGCTGGGCATCCAGCAGCGTCGCAGGATAGTGGTACTGCGGGCCGTGCCTGTAACGCACCACAAAGGCGGCAATATTATGCGCCTTAAAAAACTCAGCGATTGTTCCTCCTTCCCCGGGCACAGTCAGCATCTGGTAACCTCCTCCCGGGCAGAGCAACACGCCAGTCCCTGTCGCCTTTTCAGCATCAGGAATATATAAATCCAGAGTGGGCTCCATCGGGTTCAGTTCGTTTTCAGTGAACTTAATTACATTTGGTGTTCTTTCATACAATTTGATTCGTGTCACGTTGGCAGGCGGTGTGAGACTGACCATCACATTTTTACCACCCGGAAAACTTTTATTATCGGGCCTGCCCGCCCCGGGTGATTCCTGAGCACATGTAACCATCGTTATAAACAGCGATACAGTTATAAAAGATAGAAATATCCTTGTAACCTTCAGCATATTCATACTCCCTGTAAATTATTAAGCCGGACGCTGTTCTTTTTTATTTTGATTTTATATGCCGGTTGAAGAAATTGAACACATCCGGCATGCTGCCCCCTATGATCTCTCCGTGATCAAGTCCGGGCAGGGATTTATATTCCACCTTAAAGTCCAAGCCCTTTAGCTTATCTGCCAGCTGCTCTGATCCTTTTACCAGCCTGTCATCTTCACCCACTATGATCAGGAGCGGTACATCTTTGAGCTTCTGGTCTTTGCTCCACTGGAAGCCGAAAGCAGCCGGAGCCACTCCTGCAACAGCAGCCCAGATGTCTGAATATTTTTCACCAATGTGCAGTGCACCGCCTCCACCCATGGAATGCCCCATCAGGTATATCCTGTTTTTATCTATATTGAATTCCTTAAGGGCCATTTCAAGAACATTCATCGTATCCTTCTCGCTTAGTTGGGTAGCTTTAGACGTATCCTTCTCTTTTTTACCTCCGATATCACCCCCCATATACATAAAGGGTTTGGGTTTAGCATCGGGAGACCCGATTTTTCCTTTGGGAGGCGCTGGCATGCGCATTTCCATACCAAAGGGGGCGGTCGGGCTGTAACCCATTGCTCCTACCATGATATAACCTTTTTTTTCTGCCTCTTCCACACACTGTCTACGCATGAAAGTTCCATGATTACCGCTGAACCCGTGAAGCGCCAGAACAAGCGGGGCTTTTTTGTCTTTTTTAACCTTTGAGGAGATAAACACCGCATAGGGAAGCATCTCACCTGTATCGATAAAAAGATATTCCCTCAGTTCCACACGGTCATCAACCGGATCCATGCCCGTGCGTCTGCTCTCTCCGGCTGTTTTACCGACCGGCGGGCTGGTGACTTTTGAAGTTGTCAGGTTGTCAGCAGATGCTGAAACCAGTAGAAAAGCGGCAATAAATGCAGAAGGCAGTAAAAATCTGTTTGTTCTTATCATATTTTAGTCCTCCATTATAAATCCTTATAAACTATTCCTACTTCTTTATTGCACTGTCAGTCTATTGTTTTAGCGACACGAATTCCAAGGTAACTGCGGCCCCGTGAATCAGGAGAATAAACAAACGCGCGGTTAGCCGAACGCAGGGACTTCGGATCGCTCATGAATGAATTTCCCCTGAATCCGCGTACATTACAATTACCGCTTTTTACTGCAGACCCGTCGGTTGGCAATTTTGATCCATCAGCTTCGTAGCAATCCTCGATCCATTGATAGATATTGCCGGCCATGTCACACAAACCAAAACCGTTTACAGGGAATGAACATACCGGAGATGTTTCGTCTCCCCATATATCGCGGCCTTCCACAGCTCCACCCAGTTCCTGTTCAGCTTCCCTGCCGTAATTAGCATACTCGTGGCTTGGTTCATCCCCCCACCAGTAAGCGGTTGTTGATCCGGCACGTGCGGCATATTCATATTCCGCCTCGGTCAAAAGCCTGTATTGATCTTTACCTGTCTTCTTATTAAGCCATCCGACAAACACCTGGGCATCCCACCAGCTTACTCCATTTACAGGGCGCTTCCCCCTGCCGTAATCCACATACTCCTCATCCGACGGTTTGCCCTGATTTGCCTTTCTTAGTTCAGTTTCTACGGCCTGCCCGTCACACATTCCATCCCGTGCGCAGGCCTCCCACTGGTCCCAGGTTACAGGGCCTTTGCTTACTGCAAAGGAGTAGGCGATTGTGACTTTATGCTGGGCCTCATCATCTTCCCTGTATTTTTCGGTTTCAGGAGAGCCCATGATGAACGAACCTGGCGGTATGACCACCATCTCAGGGCACACCTCGCACTCTTTAAAGCTCTTACCAGTGCGCTCTGCATCATCCGCTGATATTGACAATCCCGCCATTAAACTAATCATAATAATCATAGCTATTTTACCTTCCATCAGTAGCTGTTTCATGACTCCTCCAAGTAAAAAATATTAGAGTCAAAATACCACCGCCAGAGGCGGTGGCTTGATGTTGTTAGTCCTAAAAGGTACCCCTTGTTATATACTTATTTAAACAGATTTACTTGTGTCTGTTCGATTT
>JASFHE010000409.1:0-6274 GCA_050123415.1 Desulfobacteraceae bacterium
CCCTTGAAAAGGAAAAAATCCAATGCTTGAAATTTGTAGTGCCCATAAATATCGCCTGGTAAAGTTATCTTATTGATCTTATTACTTATTTGCAACTACCTATGGTAAACTTGGGTTAAAACTGATAAACTTCATAACCTGAATAAATCGGAATTGTTTCCATCTTGTTCAATACTATCCTGCAGGCTCCTGTTAAAATGTTATACTTTAACCCATATCAATATGCATTATTCAACTATCTTGAGGCGGGGCTCTGGTTTCTGTTTTCCTTTATTTTTTTAATTAAATCCCGTTATGATATAAACAATAAAAGAATATTTATTGCGCTGTGTATTACTTTATTCTTTTTTGGGATTTCAGATATAATTGAAGTACAAACAGGGGCCTGGTGGAAACCTGTTTGGCTATTATTACTCAAAACCACTTGTGTGATTTCAATGATTGTCTTCTTTGCTAAATATTATATAAAGAAGAGACGTTCCAAACCCGTTACTTACAAGGACACGCGGTAAAAACTCTGCGTTAATAACAAACCTGATCCCCGGACATGATGTTTTTAAATCTCAAAAAACCGATTACGACCTGCACATCGGAATCCTGTGATGATTGCTCCGTCCATGGCAATATCCATTGCCATCTCAGTTTAAAAGATTTGTTATATTTCCTGCTCATTTCACTCCCTTCTTTTCTCCCTGGTGCTGTTGGAATCTATCATATGAACGGCTGGTGGCTGGCACCCTGGATAATAATCATTATCGCTTTTTTCGGATTCACATAGGATGCAGACGTTTAACACCATCAAAATGTTTTACCTTTTAATTTTCTTCTGAATATTTTATTATTTTTGTAATTTTAAAAAAAGAATGGTTTTTGTTTTTGACCAGCATTGGATCTCAATTTGCTGTTTTTAAAGATCTAATTCATATATCAGCTTTATAGCTCAAGCAGGAGAGTCAATATGCCAAAGGAAAATACGGAAGTCGATGTTCAGAAGGAAAAGCTATTTTACTACAAGGCCCTGAATGATATTGCAAACCAGATCCACTCCGCAAAGGACATGGATGAGATTTTTTTAAACCTGAATGACCAGATCCTGAGTCTTTTTAATACAGAAAGAATCAGCATATATGTGCTCGACAACAGGAGAAAAGAACTCTACCAGCGCCTGAAGGCTGGAGGTTCCATACCTAAAGAAATACGCCTCCCCATTAATAACGAAAGTATCGCCGGCTACACGGCCAATAACGTCCAGGTGACAAATATTCTTAACGCCTATGATGACCAGGAACTGGCAATGATAAATAAAGACCTAGTCTTTGATAAAAGCTGGGACATAAAAAATAATTTTGTTACAAAACAGGTCCTCACGGTCCCCATATTTTTTAAAAATTCCATTATCGGGGTACTTCAGCTTATAAATAAAAAAAACGGTGACAGGTTCACGCTTGAAGACCAGAACTCTGCTGTTGAAATGTGCAAGGTCCTTGGTATAGCATTTTTTAACCAGATAAAACTCGCGAAGAAGTCAAAGAAGAAGACCCGCTTTGATTATCTCTTAAACAATAATCTTATCACACAAAAAGAACTGGAACAGGCCATCAGGATTGCAAGGGACCAGAAACTTTCCATTGAAACGGTTTTTATAAACAATTTTAAAGTAAAGAAAAATGAGGTTGGAAAATCCCTTGGTGAATTCTTCAATTGTGAGTATATCCCATATGACAGTAACTTTACGATCCCCGGAGATCTTCTTGCAAGGCTTAAACATGTATATCTTAAAAGAAATCTGTGGGTGCCTCTTACAAGAGAAGACGGCAGGGTAAAAATCCTGATAGACAATCCTCAGCGTCTTGACAAGATAGACAGCATCAAAGCACTCATCCCTGCAGAGACATATGAATTTGCAGTAGGACTGAAAGAAGACATTCTACAGTTTCTGGATTACTTTTACGGTGCTCCGCAGGAAGAAGACAACGGCTCCATAGATGATATCATGGCAAAACTTGATACGAGTGACGATGATGCCTACGATGATTCAGAAGATATAATGACTGAGGATGACAGCGCCATAGTTCAACTTGTTAACAAGATAATAATGGACGGTTTCAGAAAAAACACCTCGGATATACATGTTGAGCCATATCCCGGGAAATCGGGCGCTGAAATCCGCTTCAGGATAGACGGATCCTGTACAAAATACCAGACCATTCCCTATCATTATAAACGGGCAATTGTTTCGAGAATCAAGATAATGTCCGAACTGGATATAGCCGAAAGAAGAAAACCCCAGGACGGTAAGATCAAGTTCAGGAAATTTGCCCCTCTGGACATTGAGCTGAGGGTTGCGACAATCCCAACAGTAGGCGGAGAGGAAGATGTGGTAATGCGTATCCTGGCCGCAGGAGAACCGATCCCCCTGGATGCGATGGGCCTGAGCGAAAGAAACTATAAACTGTTTACGCATCTCATTTCACAGCCATACGGTATCGTGCTGGTCGTAGGCCCGACCGGCAGCGGTAAGACAACAACACTCCATGCGGCGCTTAATTATATTAACAAACCCGATAGAAAGATATGGACTGCTGAAGACCCGGTTGAAATAACACAGAAAGGATTAAGACAGGTGCAGGTCCTGCCTAAAATCGGCTATGATTTTGCTGCGGCAATGCGGTCATTCCTGCGGGCTGATCCGGATGTGATTATGGTTGGTGAAATGAGGGACCATGAAACAGTATCAACCGGGATCGAGGCATCACTTACAGGTCACCTGGTATTCAGCACACTTCATACCAACAGCGCCCCGGAGACTATTACAAGGCTCCTTGACATGGGTATGGACCCGTTTAATTTCGCGGACGCACTTTTGGGTATCCTTGCACAGCGTCTGGTAAGGACATTGTGTAAAGATTGTAAAGAAGCCTATCATCCTGATAAAAAGGAATATGACGATCTCGTAAGGGCATATGCAGGAAATTTTGAGGCCCTTGGATTCCCATACACTGATGATCTTAAACTATACCGTGCAAAGGGCTGCGATAAATGCAGCAATACCGGATACAGGGGCAGGACAGGTATAGTTGAGCTTCTGGATGGAACAGATGAAATGCAGGCGCTGGTCCAGAATAAGGCTAAAATGGAACAGTTAAGAGAGCAGGCAGTAAAGGACGGAATGACAACCCTGCTGCAGGATGGTATAAGAAAGGTATTTCTTGGTCTGACCGATATAAAGCAGGTTCGGAAGGTGTGTATGAAGTAAAGGCGCCAGGCTCAAGGCACAGGACACAAGGCGAAAAAAAATGGAAAATTTTGACAACATAGATAAACACTTCAGGGACGCGCTTGTGGATGTTATTCCATGCTCTGTGTTTATGGTGGATAAGGATCACAAAATTATCTACTGGAATAAATCTGCCGAACAGTTAACCGGCTATGATGCTTCAGAGATAGTCGGGGCAACATGTGATAAATTCAGAATAAATATCTGCGCATATCAGGATCTTTCCATAAGAGAAACCTTCTGTCCTCTTCTTTCTGGCGGAAACGGCGGTGAAGTAGAGTGTGAAATGCTTGCCAAAGACGGTTCCGTAATACCTGTAATGCGGAGGAGCCGGCCTGTTTATGATGATAGCGGGAATATAATAGGCGCTATTGAGGCGCTTATCGATGTAAGCCTTATCAAGCAGGCGCGCAATGAGATCCGGGTCCTTAAGCATGAAATCGCCAGGATGGGCAAATACGGAGAACTTGTCGGCAGTTCTCCCCGGATGCAGAACCTGTATGAGATTATTCAGGTTGTCTCTAAAAACGATGCCGGAATACTTATTGAAGGCGAGACAGGGACGGGAAAGGAACTGATAGCCAAAACCATTCATGCAGAAAGCAACCGTTCGGACAATATCTTTTTACCTGTCAACTGCGGCGCACTCCCGGAATCTCTCCTGGAGGCCGAACTTTTCGGCCATAAAAAAGGAGCCTTTACCGGGGCGGTCGAAGACAGGGCAGGATGCTTTGAAACAGCCTCGGGCGGTACCCTGTTCCTTGATGAAATCGGCGAAATGCCCCTGGTTTCCCAGGTAAAGCTGTTAAGGGTTTTACAGGAGAAGGAAATCACACGCATTGGAGAGGCTATCCCCCGGCCTGTAAACTGCAGGATAATTGCGGCAACCAATAAAAAAATTACCGATCTTGTCAGGTCGGGAAAATTCAGAGAAGACCTGTATTATCGTCTCCGCATTGTAGGCCTTACTGTCCCTCCCCTCCGAAACCACAGAGAAGATATCAGGGACCTGATTTCTCATTTCATCAGCCATTTTAATAAAGAATACAATAAGAATATTGAAGGATGCTCCCCGTCTGTAATGAACCTGCTCCTTGCCTATAAATGGCCCGGAAATGTAAGGGAGCTTGAACATATTATAGAACACGCCTTTGCCGTAACACCCGGCAGCCATAAAGTCATCACCCTATCCTCACTTCCACCCGAATTGACCCGCGAACAGAAAACAGTCCGTACTCAAAAACGAAAACCCGCTCCGGTTACAGAAGAAGATGAAAAAGCTCAGGTCATTGACACGCTGTCCGAAGCAAACGGAAACAAGGCACAGGCCGCCAGGATTTTAGGCATTACAAGGGCAGGTTTTTATAAAAAAATGCGTAGACTGGGACTGTAAACCCATTGCCTTGAGTTTACGCTTACTCAAATTAGTATACGTATACTATACATGATAAAGCAGGTTATACATAACTTTTCAGCTACATATATCTATCTGATTTAGCTACATTTATCCTTTTCAATCACCTTCATCTTCAAATTGGTCTGATCTTTGCTCTATTAACTGTAAACCGGGACACTGATACTCTGACAGTTTACAGATACAATGGACAGGAAACCGGGTAAACAAGGTTTTTTTATTTTGCTGATTTTAACCGGAGAAATTCCAATGAAGGATCAATTACAGCAAAACAATACTTCAGAAAGCATTAAAAATAATGAGCTTAAACTGATGAATTTTTGTGCCTCCTTGAGCGGCCCCTGTATCACCCAGTGTTCCATACTTGAGGACCTTTCGGAAATTTTACAGGACAGCGTTGATATTATCAGGATTAATATTGATGACCCTGACAGTGAGTCTGACAGATATAAGATCAATGCAGTGCCCACTTTGTGTCTATTGAGAGAGGGAAAAGAAATAAAACGATTTATTGGCGTTCAACAGCTGGACACACTGCTGAAGACAATAGAAGTTCACATGGAAAAGGAGAAATACAATGCCTGAAAAAAGTAACAAAAAATGGACCTGGGGAATCATCGGCCTCGCCGGAGGAATTATAATCTGTGCCATCCTTATGGTTTTGATAATGCCGTCAATGATGATTGTTACAAAGGAATCAAAACTCGGTTTTGATGAAACTGTAGCCACAATACAGCAAAGAATAAAGGATCAGGGGTGGTCTGTAAAAGGAGTCAGCGACGTTAAACATGAAATTAATAAAGCAGGCTATGATTTTCAGCCAAGGGTAAAGATCATAAAACTCTGCAAGGCTGAATACGCAAAAGAGGTGTTGACCACTGATCGTTTTGTATCGTGCCTGATGCCATGCAGTATCTCTGTCTGGGAAGGTGATGACGGAAAGGTTTATTTATCGGAAATGAATATGGCGCTTATGGCTAAATTGTTCGGCGGTAATGTCGGTAAAGTTATGGGCGGCAAGGTTGTTCAGGATGAAGAAAAGATGCTTGAAGGACTTTTATTATAGGCCCACCCGGCTTCGCTTTTACAAGCTACGCCGTGGTTCGCCATATATTTCCATCAAGCCATTACATAGTAGTGTGGCAATAAATAACCCCTGTAAGATATAGCAGACTATTATTGCGAAGGAGATAATAAAATGAATATCAGGGAAAAAATAGCGGATTTTTCCACCGGAAAATATAAGCTGATAACTTCCGTCATGTTTTTAGTGACATTAGCTGTTATCCTCTGGGCAGCCCTGCCATCTGTTTTCCCGGACAGCTTCCCGTTCCTGAACTCGCTTAAGGTGGACACTGACCCTGAAAACATGCTTCCGGCTGATGAGCCTGTTAGGGTGTTCCATGACAGTATGAAAAAGGAACTACAATTATATGACATGGTGGTTGTGGGTGTTGTAAACGAATCACATCCTGACGGTGTATTCAATCCGCAGACACTTAAAAATATATATGACCTGGCAGATTATGCAAAGACACTTCACTGGACCGAACATGGCAGGGAAACCGGTGTTGTGGAAGTTG
>JASFHE010000410.1:0-6260 GCA_050123415.1 Desulfobacteraceae bacterium
ACTATTTTACTGCTTATTTCCGGGCAGACCGGAGTGTTCGCATCAACTGTAAGCATAACAGAATGGATGTATAAAGGGGGCAATGGAGAGTATATTGAACTCACAAACATCGGAGATTCAGAAGTTAATTTTACCGGATGGAGTTATGATGACGAATCCCGAAATCCTGGTGTATTCGATCTGTCCGGTTTTGGTATTGTTGCTGCTGGAGAATCCGTAATATTCACCGAGGCAAATACAGAAGCATTTCGCTCGGACTGGCATCTGGACTCATCAGTTAAAATATTAGGCGGTGTAAGAAATAACATTGGAAGAGGAGATGAAATCAATATCTATGACAATACTGATAGTTTAGTAGATCGTTTAGCTTATGGTGATGAGGATTTCTCCGGTACTATCCGCACCAACGGTACAAGTGGAAATCCAATAAGCATAGCTGCGCTAGGCGCTAATGATGTGTACCAGTGGGAATACTCTTATGTTGGTGACCGTCACGGATCATATATGTCTGATAGTTATGCTGTAGGAAATCCCGGAATTAATCCGGTCCCTGTTCCAGGTGCATTATTGCTGATGGGTTCCGGCCTACTTTCTTTAATAGGAATTAACCGCCGAAAAAAAGCAAATTAATATGTTTTAAAAGAGAGAAAAGCTATGAACATAAATCAGAAAAAAGTAACCATCACAAAATCAGGACTTATTACATTAATTGCCTCATTATTTCTACTGACACTAATACCTATGAGTGCAATAGCCGGGACTGCAGGATTTGATCTGTCTAATTATACTCTTACCGGCACTTACTTTCTGCCACGTATTCCAGCAAGCGAAGCGTCTGCTGTCACGTATAACGCCGACACAGATTCTCTGTTTGTTTTAGGAGATGAAGGATATTATCTGGTGGAAGTGTCAAAAACCGGAGAACAGTTGGGGGTCATGGCTTTGACCGGATTTGATGATACTGAAGGGCTGACCTATCTTGGTTCAAATCAGTTCGTTCTCACTGAGGAACGATTACGTGAAGCCTATTTACTTGAATATTCAGCCGGAGGAAGTGTTGTCCAATCTTCATTGCCTTCAGCAGACTTAGGCACCACCATTGGAAATACCGGAATTGAAGGGATTTCCTACGATCCAAGAGATGGATCCTTTGTTACAGTAAAGGAAAAATCACCCCAGGAGGTCAATATAAACGAGATAGATTTCAATACAGGCAATGCAATAATTGATAGCCTATTCACTCCTAACCTTGGAGTGAGCGATTTATCAGATGTACAGGTATTGAGTGTGGTTTCATCACTTATGGGCACAGAAGAAGCTGACAACCTGCTTATTTACAGTCAGGAATCTGCTCGTCTCCTTGAAGTAGACCGTACTGGAAATATCCTCAGCCAGTTTGATTTTAGTGGGATTTCAAGTTCAGGAGAAGGGGTGACTATAGACAATGATGGAAACATATACATCGTTGCAGAAAACGGTGCAACGCCTATGCTTTATACACTACAGCCTGTTCCTATTCCAGGCGCTGTTTTGTTGTTAGGTTCAGGACTGGCCGGTCTTATAGGCTTAAAACGATGCAGGGCTTCCATTCATTAAAGAATCTCTTTAAAAAGGAATCTCTTCATTTTTTAAGTTGGCCCTGAATATCAAACAACAATAAAAAGCCCCCTGTCGCAGGATATGCAAAACGGCAGGGGGTAACTTCATTTACCGCAAGGTAAGTTTAAGTATTAACCGGGAAAAATAAATAACTTCAATACCGGATTCTCAATGACGGCAAAAGCTGTAAAATCCGGGGTAGGTAAAAACCTGTAACCGGTATCCAGCATCCAGGATCAAGTATCTGGCCTTCGGCTCCTGACTATTTGCTTCATGCTCTCTTTTTTGCTTCCTTTTACCTAACTATTCAAGTCCAGGCCGGATGCCCTTCCCACCCTTCATTCGGACGATCAGGTCCGTCATACCAGTATTCCCTGCCGCCCATTGTCTTCTGAAACCTTGGCCCAAGATGGATAGCCTGAAACATAAGAGGTTTATTTACCCTCTTAAAGTTTAACGGGCAATGAGGGAATCCTTCCGGAATATATACAAAAGACGGCTTTGTAATAATGTGTTTTTCTTTTTCAGGACCAAGATAAAGTTCAACTTCCGCGTCAAAACTGCTGAAAACATCGGGAAGTTCACCGCCTAAAAACGCGAAATATTCAGGGACATTATGTGTATGAGGTTCTTTTTCCAGGTAAACATTTCTAGTAATCACCTGCCAGCCCATATTGATATTGGAGCCCGGTATCTGGGAGGTGCCCCTGAAATAGGCCGACGGATTATGAAGAAAATCAACTGATATTCTTTCTCTTAACCCTGAAAAAAGATATTTGCCGTAAAAAGAATTCTCCCTGGCAACGGCTTCATCCTTCTTCGATTTACGGTTAACAGGCCTGCTCCAGTCAGGATGTCCCATCCACCCTTCAGGTGATCTTGTGGGGCCTTCCCACCAGAATTCTTTTCCTGCCTGATTTTTATGAAACCTCGGGCCAAGATGTATGGCCTGAAACAGCAAAGGCTTATTAACAACCGTGAATTCCATGGGTGTGTGGGAGAAACCTTTCGGGATATAAACAAAAGTGGGCTCATTTATTATATGCCATTCCTTTTCCGGTCCCAGCCTCAATTCGATCTCAGCATCAAAACTGGCAAAGGGATCATGAAGATCGGTTCCCATGAATGAGAAATACTCGTCGCAATCATGGGTATGGGGGGCGCGCTCCATGTAAACAGGGGCCTTTATCACCTGCCAGCCCATATTGATATTTGCTCCGGGAATCTGCCATGCACCGCGAAAATAGGCCTGCGGTTGATCCATAAAGGTCAGCGGCATATCATCTCTCAGGTCAGAAAATATATACTTTCCATATTTTGTTTTTTCCATACGCACTCTCCCATATAGCGAAATATAAAAAGCCGGCATTTACTATTAACCTTAAATAGAAAAGCGCCGGGAGAAATCGATTCCCCTCGACGCCTTTTTAAAGAGCTTTAAAGAAAAGGGCATCCTTTTAAAATAAACGGAAAATTAACAGAAGAGGTAAAAGTGCTTCCCCGCTCCGTGATAATTAACATCAATTTACGCGCTTGAGGGTAATTTGCTGTTCACCCATCATGAAACCGTCAGCATCTTCCTGGTTTTCAGTTACGGTTTTAAGCGAAAGCTTGATTTTATCGCCTTTTACTTTGCCCTTATACCTGAAAACCATTTTTGATGGACCCATATTTATATCAAGTAAAAACCATATTTTACTACCCTTGACTATTCCTTCACGTATTGGAACCTGTATATTCATTCCGGCTGGCACATTGTATCCTGTTAGAGTCTCCCCATCAGCCTTAAAACCAAAGATAGTTACCATGGGTTGAGTCTGTCCTCCACCCGGGGCGCTAAAGCCGCCAAATTGTGGAATTACACCGCTCCATTTTCCATCAATGTCAGCAGCAAAGGAAACGCCGGCAATAAGTAATATGCCGAGAAAAAAAGTAAAAACTCGCATAAAACGCCTCCTTTATTTTAGGGCCTGATAAGGATATCTCTTTTTTAAAAAAACGAAGTATAGGGAATATACCCATATGTGTCAACCCAAACGGAATATTAACTAATGCCCTGATCCGATGTAAAAAGGGTGAAATTGGAATTATTATGACAAAAAAGATTACTCTTTAGTCGAATCATACATCTGCATGGTTGAACTTTTGTGCATTCCCATCAGATTCATCGGGACCTGCTCCTTTAACTCTTCCACTGTCCATCTTCCGCCGTATTTAATAAGAGAACTCTGCCATTCAGCTTCGGAATAGAGATGAACACTTGGGCCACCTACAAAAAAGACAGATCCGCTTATTTCAGCCGCTTCATCGGTTGATAAATAACAGATAAAAGGAGCCAGATCATCAGGGCTGGGGCTTAAATTAAGAGGCAGTTTAAAATTATCAAAAACCCATGGCCCCTTGCCTTCGGGCATTGCTTTTTCATATGCATCTATCTCAAAGGAGGCCCTTGTCTGGGCGTTAGGGGCAAACGCGTTACAGGTGATTCCATATTCTATTACTTCCTGTGCCACTGCAAAGGTAAGGCCGACAACACCGGCGTTCGCGGCAGAGTAATGCGCCTGGCGAATTCCTCCGCCCTTAAAAGCGCCTGAAGTACAATTGATAATACGGCCGAACTTCTGTTCCATCATATAGGGCAGTGCGTGTCTTATACAGTTGAAATGAGCCTTCGGTTTTACATTACATACATAATCCCACATTTCTTCGCTCATCTCCCATATGGGGCTGAATGAAAATGTACCTACAACATTGACGAGAATATCGATCCTTCCATAATTATCAACAGCTGTCTGTATGAGTTCCTTTGCCGTGTTAAAATCACTTGTGTCACCAAAAAATGGCACTGCTTCACCACCCGCGTCCCTTATTGCCTGGGCAGTTGTTTCAGCATCACCTTTGGCTTCTTCGGATCTCTTCTTCAGGTCTTCCTTTTCCTCACTGTTCAGATTTTCAACAAGAGATTCATCCATAATCGCAAAACCTGTAGAGCCTGGTTTGCGGTTATTGGTGACAACCTTTGCACCTTCCCTGCTCATGGCAATAGCTATACTCCGGCCGATCCCCTGGCCTGACCCAGTAACTACTGCTACTTTGCCTTTTAAATTTTCACTCATTTTTAAAACCTCCTTTGGCAAAATTTCTTTTTTAATGCTCCTATATATAGTCTATTAATCTTGCGCTATTTAATAAACGAAATGTAGGAAATATAACCCTCTGTGTCAAACCAATTTTAGGAAGGATGATTTCAGAAAATTCCGGATAAAAATACAGGATATTCCGGCTAAAAATGAATGGGGCCATTACATATATATCAGTTTGATTTTCTATCTTTTTTAGTATAAAGTTTGACTGTATAAGCGAATTGTATGCCAAGGAGGCAACCTAAATGATGCAAATAGAACTTAAATTCAAGAATACCGTTCTTAAAACTATTGAAACAGACAGGGATGAAATCACCATTGGCAGGAAAAAAAATAATAATATTGATATCGATAACCTGCAGGTTTCCAACAAACATGCAAGAATTGTAAAACATGCCGGCAACTATTTTATTGAGGATCTTAAGAGTACTAACGGTACATTTCTCAATAATGAAAAAGTAACCAAGGAGCCTTTAAGAGATAAAGACATAATCACTATTGGAAAACATACACTTGTGATCCACCTGGAAGATAAAAAGGGCGACAGCGACATCACTGATGCGACCTATGCAGTCTAGCAGGATTATTTTTACCATCCCTAACATCATTTCATATTACTATGACTGCCACACCAAAAAAAATCGGTAAGTATAAAGTCATTTCCCAGCTGGCGATTGGAGGGATGGGAGAGATATACAAGGCAGAACACCCCACCCTTGGGTCCACTGTAATCATTAAATGTCTCACTATTAAAAATGATCCGGCGATTGAGGAAAGGTTCCGCCGTGAAGCCCGGATTATGATGGATCTGCGGGATGAGCATATTGTACAGGTATATGATCATTTTAAGGAACGTTCTTCCTATTGCATTGTAATGGAGTATATTGAGGGCATTGATCTTGATGATTTGATAAAGGGAAAAAGATATCTTTCAAATGATATGGCGCTCCTCATCTTTACTGAGGTTTGCAAGGCACTTAAATACGCCCATGAACGCAAAGTAATCCACAGGGACATCAAACCTGCCAATATCCTTATCTCAAAAGCCGGAGAGGTCAAATTGACAGACTTCGGGGTTGCATCCACGATGGAGCAGGATGTAGATCTGACCAGAACTGATATGACTCTGGGGACTCCGGCATATATGTCACCCGAACAGATATCAGACCCGAGTAAGGTCGATCAACGGGCTGATATCTATTCCATTGGTGTATTACTCTATGTAATGCTGACAGGCCAGAAGCCTTTTGAGAGTTCCTTTGAGGCGCGGGTTTTTTCAAAAATAAGCCGCGGCCGCTATATCCTCCCACGCAAAATTAATCCCAAGATACTCCCCCCCATCCAGCGTCTTGTCAGAAAGACAATGCATCACAGAATAAAAAAAAGGTATCAAAACATAGAAGACATCCTGAAAAAATGCTCTAAGCTTCTTAAATCCTATCAGGACCAGAAACAGATAAACAGTGACATCAGGCGATACCTTGAGGGAAAGGCCCCTGCTTATAGTAAAGGATTGAA
>JASFHE010000411.1:0-6246 GCA_050123415.1 Desulfobacteraceae bacterium
CCTGAATGTTTTTCAACCTTTTTAAAGTCTTTCTCAATAGCCCGGCATCTTGTTTATATTGGTAAGAATTCCCTTTTTGAGGAGGGTTAAAATATATGGCGACTGGTGTTATATGTCAATAAAAAATCATCCCACATATTGAGGAAAGCATAAGTAACGCTCTTCATAATTCCATTATCTTAATCCTGCTTTTCAAAGGTATATTTACCTTCCCTGGCTATTAACAACTCCCCGCGCTCAACTGATAATCCAATGAAATAGGGGTCGTACTTCAAAATATCAATTGAGGAAAATGGTAGAATCAAATCATCAATTTTAATGTCGAAGAAATTGAAACCATCAGAGAGGCATTTAAGCTATGCCCTTTGGTGTGTACAGCCTGACAGAAACAGACTGAAGGAGTTTAGTCTGAAGTCTGTTAGTATTTTGGCTTTTCCTTCAGTCCTCAGCCTAAACCGCTTCAGCCTGTTTTTAATAATAGCGAAAGGTGACAGAATGAGCAAAGTACAATCCATTAAGACCTCCGATATTGTTCTGGAATACAGAATATATCCGCGCAGCAGTATTGACCACAAAAGAGTCTCCATGTTTGAGGAAAACATGCGGGACGGATTTGAGTTTGACCCTATTCACCTGGAAAGGCATCCTGATGAGCCTGAGAAATATCGTATCCTGGACGGCGCTCATCGGTTTCATGCCTGTAAAGGTATTGGGAAAAAAGAAGTTCCGGCAGAAATGGAGAAAAAGAAGATACTGGGAGTTACAGACAGGCATGTGGTGGTTGCAGGAAAGGCAGGCTAAAAGAAACCTCGATTATACAACCACATTAGGTACTTCCAAATCATCGCGACTGGAGGCTTCGAGGAATGCCTGAACAACCCTTGGATCAAAATCCGTTCCTGCCCCGTTTTCAATAACTTTTTTTGCTTCGTAAGGAGACATTGCCTTGCGGTAGGGGCTGTCGCTAACCAGTGAATCGTATACATCAGCCACTGCAAGGACTCTGCCCTCAATGGGGATATCTTTACCCTTTAATACATAATATCCTGAGCCTTCATAATGTTCCTGGTGGGAAAGAATTATAGGTATAGCCTTTTTTAATGATCCGTCTAAAGGTTTTTGCCTCTGTACCCCTTTTTTAACATGGATTTTTATATTCTGGTATTCTTCTTCTGTCAGACGTGCAGCTTTATCCAGAAGATTGCGGCTGATTTCGAGTTTCCCAAGATCATGGAGCAGGGCCGCGGACCTGACATTTTCTATTTGTTCAGGGCTGAAATTCATATAGGATGCGATTTCTGCAGCATATATTGAGACCCGGTAACCGTGATTCTGTGTATATTGATCATTTGAAATAAATTGTCGGAGTATCGCAGTTAATCCCTGATATGTTTCCAGCAGCTCCTGTTCCTTCTTTACATTCCTCTCATACAGGGTCCCCATGGCATAAGCTGTTATAATCAGGATGCCTCCCCAGGCGGCTATGTCGGACCATCCGTCAACCAGGAGACCGTCAGAGATACTTTCGGTAAACAGCTCAGGTTTGAAATGAGTAAACAACACGACCAGCAGTATACTGGCAACAGCGGTAAGTGTCGCATGGCGGCGTCCGAAAGTGTAAGCGGAAATTAATGTTGGGATAGTATATAATCCCAGCAACATCCTTTGTACGCCAAGAAGATAGTTCATTGCCAGTACAATGGCCAGCAAAGAGAGAATTATCCATAATTCTTTATTCACCTCAGCAAATTTTTGAAGAATGTAAGTAAAGGTAGAGTCATGCAAAACCCGTTCTTTATGCCTTGCTGCGGGGAGAGTATCCTGTCTGTCCGGCGCTTCCGGAGCCTGCGGAAGAGGGGGAATATAACTTTCATGGTCATCAATGTCTGTTTCCTGCTCATCTTCTGAAACCTGAAAAGTAGCTGTTCCGCCCAGTTCATTAAGCCGTTTTTCAATTATTTTACCTTCGCTCTCGGAAATACTTTTAATAAGGACTACGGGTGTTTTTTTTAAGATCTGCCTTAACTTGTCCTGCGACAAAGTTTTGGTATATTGAGATAGAAACTGAATTATTTTATTTTCAGTTTCCTCATTTGGGATTTTTTCTAATATTAATGCTCCTTGAAGTGAATCCATTGTATGGCCTCCGCATAGATATCCGACTGAGCAGTAGTACATAAAGACTATATTGTATTGAAGACTGTTATTATTTAAGCAAATTACATGCCATAAAAGATTTTGAGGACACAATATGAGGTTAAATATAATATTGTTTATATCTGGTTGATATTATTCGATATATGGGGTTATTGGAAGATGGTTTTGATTGTCCGGGTATTTCCGGGTTGATTAGATACCGTATAAATAATGACATGTTGCGTGCTTTTAGCATTTTTAATGGCGCTCATGTTTTGTTCAGCTTTTATGCTTGAGACCGGGCAGCCCTTGGGATTATATTCCGGAACAATATTGTAAATTTTAATTATCGATTAATGGAAAAATAAAAATGAACTTCAAGGAAATCACAAGTATCTTTAAAACAGCAGAGAGTGATGGCCGGGACAGCTTGTATGAATATGAGATTTATGAATTGTTAAAAACACAGGAGATTTTTACTTTGCCCGAAACGATTCTGATTAAAAAGGATTGTGAATATTCAGACAAAGAGCTTACTGCCATACCCGGAGACAGGGTGATTCTCAAGATCGTCTCCTCCAGAATAAGCCATAAAACAGATGTCGGTGGTGTAAAAATCGTTAAAAAATCGGCAGGGATTATCAGAGAAGCTGTAAGGCAGATGATTGAGGATGTTCCCAAAAAGTATGCGTTGATGGTGGAGAACGGAACACTCCAGGCAGAAGATTCATACAGGGATCTTTCAAGTGATGCGATGAAGGATGCTGTTTATGAAGATATTAAGGGAGTTTTACAGGTTCAGTATATATCTTCCGATTTGAATGGTTTCGGAAGTGAACTGCTTGCAGGAATCAGGAATACCCGTGAGTTTGGGCCCATAATAAGTGCCGGGACAGGCGGCACGGATACGGAGCTGTTTGCTGAGATATTTCGCAAGGGGCAGTCAGTTGTTACAGCGTCTGTTGCAATTGCAACAGGAGAAGAGTTTTTAAATACATTTAAACAAACAGTCAGTTATAAAAAACTGGCAGGGTTGGCCAGGGGGCAAAAACCCGTATCTGTGGATGATCGGCTCCTAAAATGTTTTTCTTTTTTTATCTCACTTGTTAATTTCTATTCACTGTCTGATCCTGACACGCCTTATGTTATTAAGGAATTTGAAGTTAATCCCTTTGTTTTACATGACTCTTTTTTGGTTCCTCTTGACGGATTATGTAAATTCGGTCCTCGTCGTACTGTTAAAGAAAAGAGGCCATGGCATAAGATTGACAATCTCCTTCATCCTGAATCAATCGGTATTATAGGTGTTTCAACAACACGAATGAATTTTGGCCGCATCATGCTGAATAACATACTGACCGAGGGATATGAAAAAAAGCATATCCGTATCATTCGTCCGGGTATGGAAAGTTTTAAAGGAGTTACCTGTGTTCCTGATCTGAAGAACCTTGATATAAAGCTCGATCTGCTGGTAGTCGCTGTTGGCGCTGATCAGGTCCTGCCTGTTGTTGATGCGGTGACGACCGGACAAATATGTGAATCCGTGATGCTTATTCCCGGAGGCCTGGGTGAGACAGAAAAAAGCAAAGAAATCGCAGAATTGATTAATGATAGGATCAGCATGGGGCATTTACGCGAGGACGGTGGTCCGGTTTTTCTCGGAGCAAACTGTCTTGGTGTCATCTCTCATCCCGGTAAATATGATACTTTATTCATCCCCGAAGAAAAACTTCCAAAGCAAAGGGGCACACATAAACGTAATATTGCCTTTTTAAGCCAGAGCGGTGCCTTTATGATAACGAGGGTCAGTAAAATGCCTGAGCTGAACCCGGCCTATATGATATCCATGGGAAACCAGAATGACCTGACTCTGGGAGACATGTTGTCATACCTGAAGGACAGGGATGATATTGATGTGATCGCAGTATATGCCGAAGGATTTAAAGATCTGGACGGATTGAGTTTTATCCGTGCATTAAAAGAGGCCGTCAATAATGGCAAGGATGTAATTGTTTACAAGGCAGGAAGAACTCCCGAAGGGAAAAATGCAACAGGCAGCCACACTGCATCTATTGCAGGTGATTACCGGGTTTTTGAATCATGTGTGAAGCAGGCGGGAGGAATTGTTGCATCAGGTTTTACACAGTTTGAAGACCTCCTGATGGTTGCAAAGCAGCTCAATAAAAAAAGAATAAGGGGAAACAGGATAGCGGCATTAAGCGGCGCCGGTTTTGAGGCCGTTGGCATGGCTGATAATATTGATGCTGATGGTTTTAATGTGAAACTGGCTCCTTTAAAAAACAAAACAGTAAAACGTCTTGAAAGCCTGCTTTCCCAAAAGGGTCTTACACACCTTACAGAGGTGAAAAATCCTCTGGACTTAAACCCTGCCTCGGATGATGAAGCCCATATCCTTGCAGTAAAATATCTTGCGGAAGATGAGAATGTGGATATTGTTGTCGCAGGTCTTGATCCTTTGTCGCCTGCAACCAGAACACTCTTCCAGTCAAAGGATGGGCAATATGATTTTAATAAACCGGGCAGCATGGTTGCGGACCTCCCAAAGTTAGTAAAATTACTTAAAAAACCGGTTATTGGTGTTGTCGATGGCGGAAGGCTGTTTGAGCCGATGGCTGATGAATTGAAGCGTAAGGACATGATTATATTCAGATCCGCGGACAGGGCCTTAAAGGTGCTGGGTGTGTATATTGAGGCAAGATTGAAAAGAAATAAAATCGCGCCTCAAAAGGGCGAATAATTATTCATCTCTATCGGTCTTTGACCCGTTGATCTTTTTCATATCAATTACCTTGACACATCCGAGGTATATTCCTTATATTTTACTTTTAAGAAAGGAATTTCATTTCATATCAACTAATCAAACGTCAACAGGTTAGCCTTGGAAAAATCTGAATTAACAAATATTACATAGGATTAATTAAAAAAACAGTTTATACAGGGCACAAAAAAGGGAGGTTCCATGAAAAAACTAATTATTCTTTTTGGGTTTCTATTTCTTTTTGGACTAATGCTTTCTGCATGTTCGTTGCATTCGGATTCACTTTCTGTATCAGCAAAAGGCCCGGTTTATGACCGGCAGGCCATGGTTGACCTTATGGATCAATATCTTGCAGCCCTGGTTAATCATGATCCTTCCGCTGTTCCACTTGCTGATAATGTTAAACTGGTACAAAACATCAAGCCGACCCCCATTGGTGAGGGTTTATGGAAAACAGCCTCAAAGCTTCCCTCTGACTTCAAGATTTATGTTACTGATCCTGAAGGAGAACGGATCGGTTTTATGGGTGTCATGGAAAGTGATGGAAAACCTGTTTTACTGGGAGCCCGTCTGAAACTGGAAAATGGAAAAATAACTGAAATAGATCACATGGTATCTCCTGCGGTGTCTGCCATGGCAGGTAATACCATTCCCGAAGGTCTTAAAAAACCCCGCCCTGCGCTGGTTGAAAAATTGATGGAATATGAAAAGACACCCAGGGAAGAAATGTTGAAAGCTGCACTTGCCTACTATCCTTCACTTGAATTAAATGACGGATCAGCAGCTCCCTTTGCTAACGAGTGCCAGAGAACGAGAACGGCATGACAACTGCAAATAATCAGACTCCACAGATGGGAGATGGAGCCGCGACATCTGCCGACGGGATGCTTACTTTTTTGAAAATGACATGTGCTCAGCAGATGGATACCGGAATGTGGAGATATATAACGGATATAAACCAGCTTCGCCCGGCTGCAATAGATGAAGAGATGGGGCTTGTCATGGTATATTCTGTGTTTAATCATGATGGCGAACCTGATCCCATGCCAATCGTAAATATTTCCGGACTGACTGAGCGAAAAAATGAATGGGGCCAGTTTACTGTTCCTGCAGCGCACATCTATAAGATAAGGAATGGCAGGATATATGAGATCGAAGCCATGGCAATACTTGATGCCCCATATCAGTCCGGTGACGGCTGGAGTTGTAACAGAAAATGTCTGGAAAATATAATGAATCAGTATCTTGATGCTATCGCAGAGAATGATCCTACTGTTATTCCATTAGCGGAAGATGCAGTTCTTGTGGAAAATAACAAAAAGATTCCCATT
>JASFHE010000412.1:0-6243 GCA_050123415.1 Desulfobacteraceae bacterium
GGTTATACAACCTGATAAGGCAGGGTACTGGATTGTGATGCTTTCTCAACACTCGCCATATCCTGACAAAGAAGAATGCGATGAATATACATATAACATAGCTTTCACATTTGAAGTCGGAGCAGGACGGTAATCCTGTGAGATATTTTGATTTTTCGTATGTTTTTAGCTTTTTGAAAAAGAGCACAAACCCGTGGATTCCGCGGTCGGAGCCGCGGTATGACGGTGTTCATTCATTTGTTTTCATGCCGCGACCTGATCGCCGTATCCAGCCGTTGGAATTTGGAAAAGGCTAAATTGTTACGATTTTTCTTGATTTGCATGATGTTAGAATCATTTAGGAGAGACCTATGAAACCAAAAAATAAGGCATTTAGCATAATTCTGGCAGTCTGTTTTTCTTTTATAAGCAGTGCGGCATTTACATCAGCGACTATAAACAATGAAGTGAAACAGGCCATGAATTCTCTTAACCTGTCACAAAACGATGACAATCTGCTTGTGGTAACCAACGCTCCATACATAAAAGTCAATAATGCCAGCGCCCTGCCCTACCTTAAAATAGTACAGGATATTACCGGGTGCAGTGTCGGCAAAGGAAATCTGCTGTTCTTTCAAAGACCCCAGGATTCTCCACTGCGTATGATGCTCTTCGGGAAAACCACGGGCGATGCCGTGATCATCAGTCTGAAGGATGGAAGACCGGTCACGGATAAAGTAAACCTGAATAGCAATATCGTCTCAAAACCGACATTTCCAAAAGACTTTAATTCCTTATATGCATCCAAGGATTTATCGTCTCTGGCTTTAATTGCCAGCATGTGGGCCAATGACGCTCCCTATGATTTTGTAAAATCCGCAGAATTACACAACCATATCTGCCCCGGCCTGACCTCGGGATACCTCCTGGCGCGCTATCTCCTGGATAAATACCCCCTGAAAGCAGGTGAGAGTTATAAGGTGATTTCCTGCCCGGTATGGTGCAAGGAAGATGCCTTCCAGGTTATGCTTGATTGTACACCCGGAAAAAAGGGAATGATCGTTAAACCTTTGTCCGAGAAACAGCTTCAACAGGTTACAGTGAAAAACCCGGCAGGAATATTTCTTATATGGAACGGGAAAAAGAAATCCGGAAGAGGGGTGGTCTTGAGCTTCGACTTTGACCGGTTGCGAAGCCTTGCCCCTGAAGGCGCAACCAAGCCGGCCATTGTGCTGGCCGCAGTAAATTATTTGAACAAACCTGCCCAATTTGTTTCGGTGGGGACTGAGTTTGAATTAACTGAAAATCTCTATGATAAGATATTTGAAACAGGTGTAAATCCCTATGATGTACTCGGTTTAATAAAAAAAGGGGACTAATGCATGGCTAAGTCTTTCGTGAGAAAAGAATTTATCTCTGTTCTTATCTCTGTCTGTTTCTTTTTATCAGGAGCCGCCGGGCTGATTTATGAGGTGCTGTGGGAGCGTTTGATCGAAATCAAGGTCATAGGAAGCGCTCCCTTTTCAGTTGCCATCGTCCTTTCCGTATTTATGGCCGGGTTAGCAGCAGGAAGTTACCTGGCCGGCAAATATGCTGACCGGTTCAGTTCAAAATCCGAGCTCCTGGCCTTTTATGGAAAGATAGAAGTCGGGGTGGGGCTTTACGCTTTGGCCCTGCCTTTTCTTATAGAGGCCACAGTACCGTTTTATCGTATTATTTATGACCCGCTGTTAACTTATTTCTGGTGTTATCATATCTTAACCTTTTTAGGGTGTGCCCTGCTTTTGATTATACCTGCCAGTCTCATGGGGGCCACCCTTCCTGTTCTGTGCAGATTTTACGTTACCCACCTGGACCATTTAGGGACGCGCACAGGATGGCTGTACGGTATAAATACAGTCGGCGCAGCCCTGGGATCATTACTGTGCGGATTTATTTTATTAAAAAATCTGGGCCTTTGGCCGACACTGGTGATAGCCTCAGCCACCAACCTTATTGTTGGCGCTTTCTGCATAATACTTTCCAAAAGAAAAAATATTTTCAAGGCGAACAAGGTAAAAATCACCAGGCGCAAATCCAGCAGGTTACCAAAAAGCTCAGAGGATAATTTTCTTGTAAACAACAGCAGCAGAGAAACTAACTGGGCACTATTGATATTCACTTTATCAGGATTCTGCTCCCTGTCCTATGAAGTATTCTGGGAGCGTCTTCTTGGGCTGATCGTCGGCCCAACCAGTTACTCCTTCACACTGATTATTTCTACTTTTATAATCGGACTGGCTCTGGGGAGTATGATTTTTGGTCGAATAGCTGACAGGATAAAAAATATTTTTATTTTATTAATAATCACCCAGGTATGCGCTTCGGCAATGGCACTTATGGTCAGTCAGCTTCTCGGAAACAGCCAGTTTCTTTTTGCCAAACTCATCCATACATTTCATAACAGCTTCTCTACTATCGTACTCATTCAGACCCTTATCCTGTTTGGTATTCTTGTCTGGCCTACACTGTTTTTAGGGGCTGCCTTCCCACTGGTAAACCGTATCTGTATCAGATCCATGGATGACATGGGAAAATCACTCGGCACGGCTTATGCTTTAAACACCATTGGCTCCATTCTCGGGTCTTTTGCTGCCGGATACATTTTAATCCCGATATTGGGTAAAGAAGACGGTCTGCGCCTGGTTATCATGTTCCAGTTCGCAGGGACTGTACTGGCCTTTCTTTTTGCTCAGATTTCCGTCCCGCGTCGTATTGCCGGTGCAGGGCTGGCGTTTTCATGTCTTCTCCTGCTCTTTTATTTCCCATCATGGCAGGGAGATCAACTCTCAAGAGGCTGGTACCGGGATTTTGAGTCTATTGAGGATAAACTTAGCAGAACAGGATGGATAGATGCCTTACTGCACGGAACCGATATTATAGCGGGACATCGTAAGGGACTTGAAGTAGTCTATTACGGCGAAGGCCTGGGAGGATTTACTACAGTAGAAAAAGAGATAAACAGCCTCGGTACAGTGGAATATGCCATGTTTAACAGCGGCAAGGCAGATGCATCCTCACATGGCGACAGGTCCACTCAGGCCCTTTCGGCTCATATACCTTTGCTTTTCCATCCTGATCCCAAAAACATTATGGTTCTTGGGCTTGCAAGCGGAATGACCTCTGGCGAAGTCCTGCTGTATCCTGTGGAAAAGCTGGACATTGTGGAGATAAATGAGCAGGTTGTTAAATCCTGCAGGAAATTTTTCGCCCCATGGAATAATGACTGCCTTGCTGATCCCAGAACTCGCCTGATCCTTCAGGACGGACGTAACCATTTAAACCTGACAGATGAAAAATATGATGTGATAATTTCCGAGCCCTCCAATCCCTGGATGGCCGGTCTGGCCAATCTTTTTACAGTGGATTTTTTTCAAATGGTTAAAACACATTTGAATGAAAAAGGTTTTTTTGCCCAGTGGATTCAGGCATATGAAATGGATTGGGACACCTTCTGCCTTTTGGGCAGGACCTTTGCCCAGGTTTTCCCGGATGCCGCGCTTATAAAAATAGGGCCGGTGGATTATTTACTTCTGGGGACTGTGAATAGTGAAGGACTTGACTGGCAGATCGCAAAAAAGAACCTTGCCTTTGCCCGTCATTCAAAAAATGTTGTGTTTCCCGGCGTTGATTTTCTTGTTCATTTAATCCTGACCGAAGACCTTCCGTCTCTCTTCGGACCGGGTCCGATTCATACAGATAACCGGCCGCGTTTGGAGTTCACAGCTCCTCTGAAGCTTTTCAGCGGTACCTTGAATATTGATAAGGCTGTGGCAGACAACAGGCGCGGGCTTTCATCTGATACCCTCAGAATGCGTGAAAAAAGCAGCAATACCGATATCCTGCTGGATCTCATCGAATTCTCCGCATCGGCCAATGTGCCGACTTTTAATCTTGTGAGATATCGCGAACTTAAGCCTGAGCAGAAGGAACGTTATAAAAAGGCTGTAATGAATTTCTGTAACTGTGTACAGCTTCCTTCTTATGATATTTTTGAAGATATTGAATTGAAAAGATACTGCGCAGCTCTCCAGGTTGATAAAATTCGTCAAAAAGTTTTGACAAAAGAGACGACTGCATCCGATCATTACAACCTGGGAATTTCCCTTATTGCTGCAGGACAGGAAGAAGAAGCAACCGGAGAGTTTCGAAAAACACTCTCTATCGATCCCTTGCAGGAAGACGGGTATACGGCCCTGGGTCTGCTCCTGGCCAAATCCGGAAAGCTGGATGAAGCTGCTGAGTGTTTTTCCAATGCTATAAAAATCTCTCCAACCAGGATGACACCATACAAATACATGGGAATGGTGGATCTTCGCCGTGGCAAATCGGAACAGGCCGTTTCAAACCTGTCAAAGGCAGCAATGATTCAACCTGATGATCCTGAAGTTCACAGCGAACTGGGTCTCGCATACCTGTACCGGGGGGAATATAGTGAAGCGATTACCTCCCTTTCACTTGCACTGGAAAAAAACCCGGGAGATGCCGAAGTTCATCATAACCTTGCTGTAGCCTACAGGAAGATGGGAGATATCCCGAAGGCCGAAGAGCATTTTTCAGCGGAATTATTAATAGAAAATAATTAACTCTGACTGTATGGTCTGGAGTTATTTTAATTACAAATTAAATTTTACACAGGAGCTTTATATGCAGCAAAATATTATTGGAAAGACCGGTATTATATTGTCAGCCGCCTCATTATTTATTGTTCTAATATCCGGCATGTCAGGAAAGGCGGAAGCCCAAAAAGATTCAGGACCTCATTTTTATCTTGTAAGTGTTGGCAATGGTGATCCCGACAACATCACGCTGCGGGCGGTAAATACGATCCAGCGTTCAGATATTATCTTTTGCAGCAGGAAGATACTGAATAGATTTCCTGACCTTTTAAACGGCAAAGAGATTCATGACCCCGGGTTTGGTATTTTTTCAGTATACGGGAAAAGGCCCGAAGAATTTAAGGAAAATAAGAGGTTTAATTATAAAGAAAAAATGAAAGAATTCCGGGAAATAGATGGCATAATCCGTAATGCAGTCAAACAGGGCAAAACTGTCTCTGTGCTGGACAGCGGTGATCCGACCATTTACGGGCCGAACATGTGGTACGTAGAGGCCTTTGAGGATTTAAATCCCGAGATCGTTACAGGTGTAAGCTGTTTTAATGCCGCCAATGCTGCTTTTAAAAAGGGTGTTACTTCAGGAGAAAAGGCTCATTCGGTTATTTTAACTGCCACCTTTGGCAGAGAAAAATACGACGGACCCGACAGCATCGAAGAGCTGGCCAGGCATCAGGCCACCATGGCTTTTTTTACTATGTTCATGAATATGGAGGATGTAGTCAATAAACTGAAGAAACACTATGCCCCTGAAACTCCGGTTGCTATTGTGCAGCATGCCGGATATCGCAACAAAGAGATAGTGATCAGGGCTACCCTGGATACGATATTGAATAAATTAAGAGGGAATAACCCTGATTCAGAGTACATGCTCTATGTGGGTGATTTTTTAAGTAAACGATATAAAGAGATTGATTAGTTTAAATGTAATGTACCTTTCACCTTCAAAATCAAGGTGACTGGTAAAATATCTTAGAGGTAAAGAAAAATGAAATATTTTATTCTTATTATGACCTGTGTACTCTTTCAAATATTCTCTATAACCGAGGGCTGGTCCCACGGCACTCAGGGGGATGTAATACCCTCGGATGGTTATCTTGTTACTGCAGAATATGACGATGGCGAGCCCATGAATTATGCAGAAATAAAAATAAAGTCACCGGATTCGGATGTACCCTTTCAAACCGGACGCACCGACCTGCTCGGGCATTTTTTATTTAAACCCGATAGACCTGGAAAATGGGAGATTGAAGTCCTGGACGGCATGGGCCATCGTCTTGCTCTTGAGGTATTGGTGGATGAGAATAATGAAGAGAATGCAATTAGTATAAAAAATGATTTGGAGAATAGAGATATTAAACCTTTCTGGAAAGCTGTTGTAGGAGTATCGATCATTTTCGGCTTTTTTGGACTATGGTACGGCTGGAAGGCAAAGCAATTAATCAATGCTTCACAGAGAAATGATATAAAAAAGAATTAATGATATTAAAGAAAGTTTGAAATTTGCCTAAAAAAATTTGCGTTATTGATGGACAGGGAGGCTGGATCGGAGCAACTGTCATAAAGTATATAAGGGATACTTTTGGAGGCGCGATGAACCTGATTGCTA
>JASFHE010000413.1:0-6206 GCA_050123415.1 Desulfobacteraceae bacterium
CCTCGCAGGCATCCTAAACAACCGTTCTGGCAGGTCTCCTGGCTCATGGATCGATCTACTGACCAATTCCTTCCCATCCCGAAATCAGTTTATTACTCATATTTTCTAGTTAACCTGCAAATGGCGGGTAATATTTCAGAAAATGTAAAATAAAAACAAACTGAATGCGGGACAGTGGAAAACATGGTTTTCGTCCCCATTTACAGTGGCGGGTCCGCAACGGATTTTCACCGTTTTCCCTATCAAGCCCTTAAAGGGCACCAGAATGGTCTTACCTGTTTTTTTAATTCTTCTTTCTTGTTATTTTTTTTATAAAAAAATGTAACTTAATAATAATTAATATGGCAATAATACATCTATAGCTCGTACTATATTGCTTTATTTTTTTAATTTCTTGCTGTCTGTTTAAAAACCGAGCTTATCCAGATGGTTATAAATAGCAAAAAAATACTATAATTATCCAAGCATCCAGGCAATCCTTTATTATATTGAATGGATTTAGTCAAAAGTTTTTTTCTTTGAACTTCTTTTCTTCGCGTCTTAGCGGTTAGGCTTTCAAACGGTAACCGACTCTCCATACGGTTTCAATACAGTCTCTTGCAGGGCCCAGTTTTTTTCTCAAGCCGTAAATCTGCACATCAACAGATCTTTCTGTTACATCATATTCATCATTGTGTGTGGCATCCGCTATTTGATGTCTTGAAAACACGAGTCCGGGATTCTTTGCCAGGAAGGATAATATACTGAACTCAACAGGTGTCAGTTCGACAGATCTTTCACGCACTGAAACCTTTAATTGGCTGGGGTGCAGAGTAATTTCGCCGGCTTTCTGTATCTCCTTATATTGGCTGGTATCTTCATCATAACTCGTAAAATCCCGCAATAATGCTCTGACTCTGGCTATGAGCACTTTTATACTGAATGGTTTGGTTACATAATCAGCCGCTCCAAGTTCAATACCTATTATGACATCAGTCTCTTCGGTTTTGGCAGAGACAATAATTACAGGAGTATTCTGTGTTTTAGGGTTGTTGTTTACTATCTTAAGTATTTCCAGGCCATCAACGCCGGGGAGCATTATATCAAGAACTATAAGGTCAGGAGTTCTGTTTTTTAAAATTTTAAGTGCCTTTTCGCCATTTTCGACGCATGTGACCTTAAAGCCCTCATTTGACAAATGATATTTAAGTAATTCAAGGATATCAGGATCATCATCAATAATTAATATTTGTTTTTTTTCAGCAGTTATCTTTTTCATTGGAAATTAAAAAATAAATAATAAACAGGTTACTGGTCTCTGATTCTTTCCCTCTGTTTTTCTATATTTTCCTTGTATTCCCGGGTCAGCGTATCCAGCTCCACCTTTTTTATCTGTGTCATTGGCTCCTTTTCCAGAAGAGTTGACATTATGCCCTTGTTTTCGTACCGATTGAGCAGTTCCTCTGCAATAATGCAGAGCCTGGCGTTCTTTTTTGTGCAGCTTTTCATTCTATTTTCCAGTGACCTTAATTCGGCAATTCTGTCATCCCGATCTTTTTCAAGCTTTTCAACCTGTTCCTCATGCTCTTTTTTTGTTTCTGTTAGTATTGTTTTTTCCTCCTCCAACCTGTCTTGAAGCCTGTTATTTTCAGTCAGTAAGCTGTTATAGGATTTCTCACATTCAGCAAGCTTATTACTGTTTTCATTTTTAAGGGTCTCCATCTTTTTAAAGTCATTCTCAAGATCGGCATATTCTTCCTTTGCCCTGTCCAGTTCCATTTTCAGGGTATTCTTTTGCCCGTTCAGGGAAACATTCATTCTCTGTAGTCTATCTGCTGTTGCCTTTTGTTCGACATACCGCCGTTGAAGTTGCTCTGCTTTTCGCTCGGATTTATCGATTTCACTCTGCATCAGTATGCGCTGTTTTTCCAGTTTATAGTTCCCATAGAGCAGCGCAATGGTAAAGCCGGCAGTAAATAGAATTATGTATATTAATAGTTTTGAAGTCTTTTTCTTCATGATATCAATCCTGAGAATATTTTTTTAATTTAAAACCTTGCATTTAAATCCAGGAAGAATTTATCAATTGTTATAGGTACCGACCTTATTTCATCCGTACTTATCCATCGTCCGGTAAGCCATATATTATCCCAGAGCCCATACTGCCATTTCAGTATCCACCCTTTTGCATTGGTTCCGCCAAGGTGAAAATCCGAGTCAGTAAAGGCGTCGAGTACTGCATCTCCTTCAAGATACTTGTAAGAAAGTGATGCATTCCATTCCCCAAAGCCTCTGGGTGTCGGGTACCCGAATAAAAGACTGAACTGATACCCTTCTGTTTCCTCCGGATATGAGTCAAGATTCATTAAACCTGCAACCTCCGAAGCATCAAATCCAATATTTTTTACATAATCGGCCTTGAGTATTATATGTTTAGGAAACCAGTAATCATAATCCAGTTCTGTAGTAAAATTTATCAGCCTGTATTCACCTGCCAGTGCATAGGTCTCATGGTCCGGATCAGTATTGATATCCATAAGGGCATTTCCAATCTGCCTGAAAACAGGATCAGTATCATTTGAAAAACTGCCGGACGGGTCATTAAAAAATTCTCCTCTGGTCCTTCTATAGTTATAATAAGAGACGGCCGTTCTTGCACTCAGCCCCATGGAACGCTCATAATTGATTCCAAACTGTGCACTATAGAGCCATTTGTCCTTTTCATAGAGTTCGATTTCCTGAAGGGGGAATGCTCCGATGGTCAGGTAATATTTTAGTGGATTTTCCATAAGAGTATCGTTTTCCAGCTTTACAGCAATTCCTTCAAAATTCAAATCACTGTCCCATAACAGATTTGTTGAAAAAAAAGGATTGGCAAATTTCCCGCCTACAGCAGTCACCTGAGGGAATTTACCAAACTTTGGATAATCCGGTTTGTATGTCCATTTAATATAAGCCCTGTCAAGAACAATAGTGTCCTTGTTGAGATAATCTCCAAGTGTATCGTTTGTTGACACAGGATCATTGGTATTTCCTGTCGCTATCCTTGCTCCGACCTCGACTTTACCCACATTCATTTCAGGATTTTTGGGCATGACTTCTGCCTTTGCTTCAAGCCTGACCCTGTATCTGTATCTTGACCGGTCTACGGTAGTATTTACTATTTCGTTTTTATCAGGGTCATAAAGTGTGTCATAATTATCTTCGTCAAAAAAATGCTTTTCATACCTTAGCCTTATATCACCACCCCAGCGGATACGGTTTGCCCATGCTGACTTGTTAAGCTTTCCGCCTACGTCCTCTACAAGTTTTCTTTCCAGTTCATCTGTTCGTTTCTCAAGAAGCCTTGATCTTGTAAGAAATTCATCAGATATGTAATCAAGATTTTCTTTTGTCTTTGCTACATCTTCCCGCAGGGCCTTATTCATATCATCTGTAATCTCTTCAATATAATCACGGCCCTTCTGTTCCGGGATAATGGTTACAACGGTTCCTTTTTCCTTTTTTGCAGGTATCCCGCTTTTATATCGTTCTATAAATTTATCCGCTTCCTCTTCACCAATCACGCCCTTATCACGAAGAAGATCAATCAACGCCTCTATTGTATCTTCAAAAGGAGGTTCTTTTTTCTCTTCTTCGGCACAAATGCCGGGTCCTGCTATTAGATTTATGCTGAACACAAAAATCATAGTTGCCAGACAGATAATAATCTTCTTCATTATTAATAATCTCCGATCTTGTTCATTCGCTTCTCTTCTATTTTTCTATCCCTTTGACGATATCTTCAGCTTGATGGCCTTTGGCATTTCATAGGGAGGCGGTTCATCTATGCTTGCTGTTTTTACGGCCGAGTTTATCGCGTTATCCATTTTATGATTACCTGATGACCCTACAATCCGGCATGTGATAATATTGCCGTTATCGTCCATTACAATCCTGACTGTAGCCTGATGGTCACCTTCCGGAATACCTCCTGACCTTTCAAGTTCCTTTTTAAGTCTTTCCTGTATCCTGTCCTGGAGCATTTGAGTATACCAGGCAAATCTTTTTAAAAGGCCTGAATTACCTGAGTCACTACCAATAAGAGCTTTCCCGCCTTTTTTTGCAACCAGGCCGAATCCATCCGATCCGGCAACACCGTCAGCGTCTATTCCCAGGTCACTCCCCGCGTCCTGGTCTGATTCCGAATCGGCTATTTCTTCATGGGTTTCTTCCGGTTCTGGTTCCAGTATTTCCTCCTTTTCAATTTCTGGTTCAGGAGGTTTTTCTTCAATTTCCGGAGGAGGCGGCGGTTTCATAAGTGTAACCATTTGAACCGCTCTTTTTCTTTTGTTGCCGTCATCAGATATCAGGCTTTTTACGATAAATATCCCTGCGACTATCAGCAAGACAGCAACGACTGTTGAAACAAGCATTATGGTTCTTTGTGTTGAATTCTTTTTTTTGTTACTGTCCATTTATCGTTCCTTTAATCATTTCACCAGCCTTTGTGTTACAAGCCCGAGCTGCGTTATTTCGAGGCGCTGAAGAATATCAAGTACAGCCACAACATTCTCATAATAGACCTTGCCGTCACCTTTGATCACCACTGGAAAGGTTGGATCAACCGCCCTGTATTGTCTCAGATAGGTTTCAAGCTCTGACAGTGTAACCGGATAGGTATCAAGATATATCTGGCCATCAGCAAGTATTGAAACAGCTTTTGTCCTGGGTTTTGTAAGACTCTTGGCTGCGCTGGCCTGGGGCATGTTTACCTTGATTCCCTGGATGGACGCGGTAACCGCGATAATAAACACAACAAGCAGTGTCCAGGCCAGGTCAAGCAAAGGCGTTACGTTTATTTCATCTATAGCCTTGTTTTCACTCCTGCTTCGTCTCATTTGACGTCTCCGTATTTTTCTTCCATCTTCAGGATAAATTTTTCGATGAATATATCCATTTCAGCTGTTACACCTTTTATCTTACTTGCAATGTAGTTATATCCGAACAACGCCGGTATGGCCACGATCAGGCCGAATACTGTTGTAGAAAGAGCGGAGGCAACGCCCGGAGCAATCGCCATGATGTTTGCTTCACCGGCCTCAGCCATGGCGGCAAAGGTGTTCATAACTCCCCATACAGTTCCTAACAGACCGAGGAAAGGACCACCTGATATTGCCATTGTAAGGACAACAACAAGCGAATTCAGTTTCTGATCTTCTCTCACATAACCTTCATCGAGGAATGTCCTTACTGTGTTGACATCCCGCCGGGTTAAAGACTTTTTTTCGCCGGATAGTTTTTCAAGAAGGTTTTTCAGGCTGTTGCAGCCGGATTGATGAAGCCTGCAGATAGGTGAATTCTCAAAGGCATCATCCTGCTTATCATTTTCAAGCATATCGCTGTTGTTTAAAAAAGAATCCATGAAGAGCTTGTTTTCTTTTTCTATAAATACCAACTGGACACTCTTGCTTATAATTATAAACCAGCTTGCAAGTGCAAAGAGTATAAGCAGAATGATGATAGCCCATCCATCCAGTGATATTTCTTTTACTATAGTCGCGAGATAAAAAACGGGCATCCCTCCGCCTTCATTAATTTCTTCTCCTTCAACCACAAGAAACAACGATTCAGGGCCCTCTGCCATATGAGACAGCCTGATATATGATTGTGACCTTATGGACTTTGCTATCCTTATTTCATCAAGATCACCCAGAAAAGGTTTTGTCCTGTCAGTTGAATTTCCAATAAACATGCCGCTGCCAAGCTGCGGCATTGAAAACTTCATATCAGCCCAGGTTGACTCAATACCATCCAGGAATATTGATATCCTGCCATCCGGCACGATTGTGACACACAGATGCTGCCATGTCATGGGGGCAAGCCCTGTTGTCTTTTCGGTTGATATTATATTTTCTGTGTCTGATTTCACACTGCAATAAATCATGGAGTTTTCAATACCGATTTTTATTTCACCATTATCGCCTGACATGGAAAACAGATTTGCCTCTGTTATGCCTTCGGTTATCCTGACCCATGCGGAAAATGTAAAGCCTGCTGAAAAGTCCATAGATGGAGAGTTGTTTATTGATATTACGTCATCAATACTGGTAAGGGTAACTCCTGTCCCTATGATTGAAGGCAGCCCCTGCCCCCCCTTGAATTCACTCGCGTTATTTTTATAGGCCGTGGCGTCCTGCGGCCGGCCTTCTATCTCATCCAGGTGCATTACAAGAAGCTGGTCAACA
>JASFHE010000414.1:0-6180 GCA_050123415.1 Desulfobacteraceae bacterium
GTAAGAGAGCTTCGAATTAATATACAGAATGAAATTCGATTGGCATCAAGTAGCATAGGTGAATCACAACAAGTTGTAAGTGGCGAAAAATCGGAACCTTATGCAAGTCCTTAACCGGAAATTACTGGATCTATTACTAACTTCGGTCGTTTCCTTTGGAATGGCATCTTATCCCCCTATGTTGTGGTTTGGCAGGAAAGATAACACAAAATAAAGTTTATTGCAATATTAATATGGAATCATACTGCTAGGTTTTAAGTGCGACGGGCAATTTACGCGCCCGTCGCTTTTGCCGGCCCCCCGCACGAACACGTTTTCTCATTCTTTGTTGAGACCTGAAAAAAATGGTGTCACCCAGGTTCTCATCGACTCTTTTACCCGCATACCCCTGATCTTGACATAGATGAACAGCCCGGATAATATGCGTTTGTATATCTCACGCGGAAATGCAATCTGTTACTGCTCTACTCACGACCAAGGGTTTTTTGATAAAGGAATAAGGTATGAATCTTTTTCCCGGATGGCTGAAAGCTACTCTCGCATTTGCTATCATTTTTCTTCTTGCAGGAAATGCCTGGTATTATCAACACCGCAAACATCGTGTTATTCAGGAAATAAATGCCAACCTTGAAGCGGTAGCAAAGCTGAAAATTGATCAGATTGCCGAATGGCGAAGACTTCGATTATCTGAAGCTTCCGTCATTATGGAAAGCCGCAGCCACAAGGCGCTTGCTTCACGTTGTGAAGAAGGTCTGTCCGAAAAGGATATTCAGGAATCCTATTCCACTTTCAGTGCGGCAAAGGCATTTTATAACTACCGCGATGTGATGATTACAGATGCCAATGGGCATGTATGTCTTGATCTGGAGGGTGATAAAGGTTCTCTCAATGAAAAATCTCAGGAAGCACTTAAAGAGGCTTTTCGAACAGGGGATCCTCTATTGACAAGTCCCTACGCCAGTCCTGATGATTCGGGGCGTCTGCTTGGCCTGATAGCACCCTATTTCGAAGACAGCGATAAAAAAAATAATCCTGTCGGTGCTATATTTTTTCAATATGATATGCAGGAATCCATAATTCCAATAATCCGGTATCAGCCTTTGCCAAACCAATCCGCGGAAACATTACTTATAATGCGGGAAGGCGACAATGTGCTTTTCATGAATAGGCCTGGACGGAAGAATGATGCCGATAGTTTTTTTATACTCCCGGAAGCAGGAAACAAGTTTTTCGAGATAAGGGCTGTAAACGGCGAACAGGTTTTTTTTCAGGGAAAGGATTATCGGGGTGTAGAGGTCCTGTCTGTTGCCAAATCCGTTCCGGGCACACCCTGGGTTCTTATCAATAAAATTGACGCTGCCGAAGCATATTCTGCATTACACCGGGAGACCCTGCTGATTCTGGGCATTTTTGTATTTATTCTTGCCTCTGTATTTACCTCCCTTGCTGTGTTCTGGCAACGAAATGAAAAGACACACTACCATAACATGTTTAAGGCGGAAGCCGCCCAGCGAAAAAGTGAGGAACGATACAGGAGCACGCTCGATTCAATGATGGAGGGATTCCATATTATAGATTTTAAGTGGAGAAGCATTTATATAAACTCTGCAGCTGCAAAACATATCAAGCTGCCCAAAGAAAAAATACTGAATCGTACGGTTATGGAGCAGATACCCAACTTTGTAAATACTCAGATATATACAGCGTTCAAGACCTGTATGGATGAGCGGAAACCCCGGAAAATCGAAACGGAGATACAATATCCTGACGGAAAAAAAGTATGGTTTATCTTCAGCCTTCAACCTATTCCCGAAGGAATTTTTGTCCTGACAACAGATATAACCTATAAAAAGAAATCCGAGATAGAACTTAAGCGACTGGTACAGGCAATCAATCAATCCGGTGAAGCCATTCTCATGGCGAACACTCACCAGGTAATCGAATATGTAAATCCTGCCTTTGAAATGATAACCGGTTACGGACGGGAAGAAGCCATAGACAGGCCATTGTCTGAAATGCTGAAGGATATCGGTGATGATAAAGTATACAGGACAATATGGCAGCGGCTTGAAAAAGGCCTGACATGGAGAGGGAGACTTTCAAACCATAAAAAGGACGGTTCGCTTTATACCCAGGACGCAACGGTCTTTCCTGTTTTCGACTCGGATGGCAATATTATCAACTATGTCTCCGTATCCCGGGATATTACTGAGTACCTGAGTCTGCATGAAGAAAAGGAAAAATTGCAGGCGCAGTACATGCAATCTCAGAAGATGGAATCAGTCGGTCGCCTTGCCGGAGGTGTTGCCCATGATTTTAACAATATGCTGGGTGTTATCATCGGCAGGACAGAACTTGCACTGGATATAATAGATCCCGACAATCCGCTGCATAAAAGTCTTCAGGAGATAGAGGCAGCTGCTAACAGGTCAGCGGAGCTTACACGTCAACTGCTGGCCTTTGCCAGGAAACAGACAATATCGCCCATTGTCCTTGATCTGAATGAAACTGTTGAGGGAATGCTTAATATACTTCGCCGCATTATAGGTGAAGATATAGAACTCATATGGAAACCCGGAACAAATCTCTGGCAGATACACATGGACCTTTCACAGATCGATCAGATACTGGCAAATCTTACTGTAAATTCACGGGATGCTATCGACAGTGCCGGGCAGATCACAATAGAAACCGCGAATGTAGCATTTGATGAAACATACTGTGCAAAGCACGAGGAATTTACTCCCGGAGAATATGTAATGCTGACGGTATGTGATAGCGGCATCGGTATGGATAAAGATACAATAGAGCATCTTTTTGAACCTTTTTTTACGACAAAAGGTATTGGGAAGGGAACAGGACTTGGCCTTGCAACGGTTTATGGAATTGTCAAACAGAACGATGGATTTATCTATGTATACAGCGAACCCGGATGCGGAACATCTTTTAAACTTTATTTCAAGCGTTATCATGGTAAGGATATCGAGGATGCGGAAAAAGAATCTCAGGTGGAAACTCTCCGCATGGGTACGGAAACCATACTGCTGGTGGAGGATGAAGAAGCCGTTCGTGAGTTAACACAGCTCATGATGGAAAGCCTGGGCTATAAAGTTCTTCCTGCTGCAACTCCGAATGAGGCGATTCAACTGGTTGAAAACAACAATGAAAAAATCCACATGATAGTCGCAGACGTAATCATGCCTCAAATGACCGGAAGAGACCTTGCTGAAAAGTTAAAATCTCTTCTACCGGATTCCAAACAGCTTTTTATGTCCGGCTATGCTTCCGATGCTATTGTACACCACGGGACACTGGATGGGGGTATCCATTTTCTTCCCAAGCCGTTTTCAAGGGCAAAGCTGGCCTCAAAAATGGCTGAGGCACTTGAAGGTTAAAAACGAATTCACGCCGCAGGCGGCTTAATCATTTAACTGGAGGCTTAAATGAAAACTGCTCAATCTTTATTATTATTACCATTTGTGACTATCTGTTCATTGTCTGCCTTTGCTGATGACGGATATATAAATTTTGAAGCATCCGTTTATACACGGGTCTTTGAAGTTCTGAAGATGAAAGATCCTGCATGGTTAAAGACAACATTTGAGCAGATGAACCGACATCTTAAGATAGACAAAATATACCTGGAAACACACCGGGATATGACAGTGATAGATGAAGAAGCGCTTGAACCTATAATTAAATTCTTTAAGGACCGTGGGATCAGGACAGCCGGAGGCATAACCATAACCGTAAGCGAACCGAACAATTTCGAAACCTACTGCTATACAAATAAAGAACACCGTAAAAAACTGAAACAGGTAGTTGAATTGACAGCAAGGCATTTTGACGAACTGATACTTGATGATTTCTTTTATACAAGCTGCAAGTGTGAGAAATGTATTGCTGCAAAGGGTGATAAGAGCTGGACACAGTTCAGGATGGACCTGCTTGCCGAGGCCGCAGAAACCCTGGTTGTCGGCCCAGCAAAGGCAGTAAACCCTAATATAAAAGTCGTTATCAAGTATCCCAACTGGTATGAACATTTTCAGGGTCTGGGCTTTGACCTGGAACGTGGACCAAAAATATTTGACGGCATTTATTCCGGAACCGAAACACGGGACAGCGTGATGACGGATCAACATTTGCAGGAATACGAAAGCTACGAAATTATCAGGTACTTTGAAAACATTGCACCCGGAAAAAACGGCGGGGGCTGGGTTGACACCTATGCCTCCAACACTGCCGACAGGTACGCGGAGCAGCTCTGGCTCACGCTTCTGGCAAAGGCCCCTGAGATGACCATGTTTGATTACATGCAGATGGGCTTGCCTGTTACCAAAAAGCTGAGGGGAAAATGGCAGGGCACAGGGACCAGCTTTGATTTTGATGCCATGATTAAACCTTATATTGACGGGGACAAATATAAGAAAGACGCCAATATGGCCCTGGTCGCGGCAACCGCCCTTGAACAGATTGACAAAGTCCTGGGATATCTCGGCACCCCTGTAGGCCTGAAAAGCTATAAACCCTTTCATTCTATAGGCGAGGATTTTTTGCACAACTTCATCGGCATGATCGGTGTGCCCATGGACCTGCGGCCTGAATTTCCCGAAGGCGAAGATGTTATTTTCCTGACAGAATCAGCCAAATTCGATACGGACATCATCGGCAGAATCAAAAAACAGTTTATGGCAGGAAAGGACGTCATTATTACATCCGGCCTTCTTCACGCCCTTGAAGGCAAGGGTATCGAAGATATTGTTGAGCTCCGGTATACAGATCGAAAGGCGCTGGTCAGGGAATACAAGGCAGGGTGGGGAGGAATTATCAAGGGCGAAAAGGAAATCCTTATCCCCCAGATTCAATACCTTACCAACGATTCATGGGAACAGGTATCGGCCCTTGCCAGGGGTTTTGGCTGGCCTCTTCTTCACCGGGCGGATTACGGCAACGGCAACCTTTACGTGTTGACCATTCCGGACAATTTCGCTGACCTCTACAATTTGCCGGAAGGTGTTTTAAACAAATTCAGGGATACACTTTCAAAGAATCACCTTGTGCGCCTGTATGGGCCTGCCAGAGTATCGGTCTTTATGTATGACAACAACATGGCTGTCGTGCATTCCTTCAGGGATGAGCCCGTAAATATCAAACTGGTCGCAAAAAAAGAAAGGAACATGAAGGATATCCTTTCAGGGGAAACACTCAATGGAAAAGATATTCCCGGCTTTTGGGGCAGTCCGTCAACAGAGAAGGCCTTTGATCTTACTGTAAAGCCGCACTCCTATCGTGTTTTCAAGGTAGAATAAAAATGACGCGTCTTAAACGATTTTTCAAAAATACCATTGTAGGCGGGCTGCTTGTTATTCTGCCCGTTGCAATATTCCTTTTTATCCTGACCTGGGTTTTCGGGTTGATACGAAAGGCCATAAGTCCCCTGACAATTATCGTAATGGAGAAATCACCTGTCCAGGGGCTTGTTGCCGATACACTCGTGATAGCTCTATTACTTCTTGCCTGTTTTTCAATCGGAGTACTTATACGAACAAAGGCAGGCAAGTGGGCCCACTCAATCCTGGAATCCAAAATCCTTCTGAAGGCTCCGGGATACATGCTGATTAAAGAGACGATTTTTCAGTTTTTGGGCAAAAACAGAATGCCGTTTTCCTCTGTGGCGCTTGTCCGACTATTTGATAGTGAAACCCTTGCAACGGCTTTCATTACTGATGAGCATGAAGACGGACTTTACACAGTTTTTGTCCCTACGGGGCCTAATCCAACTTCCGGGCTGATTTATCATCTTCCGAAAGACCGGGTGCACATAGTCAATGTTTCCATAGAGGAGGCAATGCGATCTATTTTAAGTTGCGGAGCCGGGTCATCAACAATTATCGCAAAAAGAAAAGAAGAGGATTAAATATCACCACTGACAATATTCTTTAATATATCACTGTTACTGATGATTCCTACCAGTTTGTTTCCTTCAACAACAGGCATGCGTCTTACTCCCACCATGAGCATCATCTGATGACAATTGAAGATGGACAGCTCCGGACTGACAGTAAGGCTGGGTTTTGTCATCACATCTTTCACAAGTATGGAAGTCTCTCCTGTACCTGCGTTAATAAGGGATTCAACAACATCCTTCCGTGTAATTATACCGAATGCATCAAGTTGATC